>JAKFVJ010000203.1 GCA_021732245.1 Candidatus Obscuribacterales bacterium
ACGGTAGTCAAGTTCCCGGAAGATGGGGGAAACACTGGTGTTTTGGGCATTTAGCTCGTATATGCTCATATATTAGAGGTAGGAGCTCCACAGTGTCTTTCGACGTGTTTTTAATCCTTGTTTGTTCGATTTTGGGGCTGCTGGCTCATGGGTCAAGGCGCGTGCCATGGTTGGAATGGCTTTTGCGCGTCATCATTTTTGGTTTCTTCATTTACGACGCACTAACTGGTATGGCTGGTGAGCTTTTTGGAAATCAGTCCGGTTGGCAATTGGGTGTCTGGAAAGTGTTAGCGGTTATAACCTTGGCCCTCTTATTTATCAATGTTCGTAAATGCATATCTGTTGTCTTTAGTGTGACCGAACGCATTGTTTCCGGACAAGCATTCATAGCTTTGTACAAGAAGGCGAGTGCTGCGGAGGCTTTTCTTGCTGAGCGAATTTTTGTTCCTAGTTCAATTCCGCATATGGTGGCATTTTTCATTTTCGTAAATGCGGTAGCTTTTATGCTTGGCGGCGTTGATCCGAATTCAGCCAAGATGCCGATGCTGCCTATACCTTTGCCTGTACCGATGGACCAGCTTTTTACCTACAACGGATTTGGGTTGGTGTTTGTTTCTATTTGTGGTGTGGGAATACTTGTTGCGCGTAACCCAAAAGAGGTTGCTGCAAGACTCGCTTGGGCAAAGCCAACCTGGGCACAGGTGGGAATTGGTGTTGGACTTATCGTGTTTGCTTTTACCTATGACTATGTGTGGTCTTTGTTTACTCACCAAATGCAAGGTGATCTTGGTGGCAAACTTTCCAATTACAATGCCGGTACATTTACTGCGGGCGGCGGCTTCGGCTCCTCTATTATCTTGGCGCTTGCCGTAGCTCTGTGTGCAGGCATCGGGGAAGAGACGCTGATACGTGGTGCGTTGCAACCGGCTTTTGGTATTTTGCCGGCGGCGATACTTCATGGACTCTTGCACGGACAATTTAGTCACGCGCCCCTCTTCATGGTGCAAGTTGCCGGTTGGTCAACGTGCATGGGAATAGCGAAGCGCTACACGAATACCACAACGACTATAATTGGACACGCAGGTTTTAATTTGGCGACGACATTCTTGTTTGCGTTTAATCCGTAGGGGCGCATTGCATGCGCCCGCCTTCCTGGGAACAAGACAGCAAGAAATATCAAAACGCTTCCGGTTCCATTGGCTAGACTTGGTTTGTTGGTTATATGGACTACGTCGAAAGAATTCAAGCAGCAATAGACTTTATCGAAGAACGTCTCTGGCAAGACGTAAATTCCTCGGATGTATGTTGTGCAATTGGATTTTCTGAGTACCACTTTCACAGAGTGTTTCAAGGAATGCTTGGTGAATCCGTGGCTGCTTATATGCGCAAGAGACGCTTGTCGGAAGCGGCAAAGCAATTGCGCAGCTCTTCAACGGCAATACTGGACATTGCACTCGCGAGCCAATTTGATTCGCAAGAATCTTTCACGCGGGCATTTAAAAAAATGTTTGGTGTAAGTCCCAATCAATTTAGGAAGAACGGAGATACTGCTTCCAGCTATTTGAAGAAAAGGACAAACATAGACATGATTGAACATTTGCAAACAGGAATTCATTTGGAGCCTGTATACAAGGAATTTGATGGAGCGCTTGTAGTGGGCATGGCGAGTGGATTTGCCGAAGGCTAGCATAAGGAGATTGGGCAGCTTTGGGATAGATTTAACGTGAGACAGGGTGAGATCAAGAATGTCAAACCAGGTTGCGCATTTGGTATTTGCATGGCGTCGCATCCTTCCGTTGAGAAGAAAGAGAGGCAGACTTTTGTGTATATGTCAGGGTTGCCGGTGAGTAAGGTTGAGTCGATGCCAGACGGCATGATCAGCTGCGAAATTCCGGCGCGCAAATACGCGGTCTTTACTCATAAAGGATCGCTGGACACGTTACCGCACACAGTCAATTACATCTGGGGCACGTGGGTGCCGAAGAATATCGAGGCGTATCAACACAAGGATGCTATCGACTTTGAATTGTACGACGACAGATTTGATCCGAAGACGCTCTCAGGGGAATTTGATATTTATATCCCGGTGTAGACCGTAATTCTGTTTTGTAGGGGCGCATTGCATGCGCCCTTGCCGAAGAATCTCACACGTTAAAGGCGTGAGATTCTTCGCTTCGCTCAGAATGACGTAACTTACTTCGTAGCAGCTAATTGCATTCCGAATATTTTGGCGCCTTGTTTAAGCGCTTGGAGTTTACGGAAAGCTATCTCGCGTGGCAAGTGATTCAAGCCGCAGTCAGGAGACAGCCAGAGTCGGTCGACATCGATTGATTTGCTGATCTTCTCGATGAGCTTCGCGATCTTCTCTGGTGATTCAATTTCGTGATTTTGAACATCGATAACACCGAGTCCCAGGATGCGGTCCTTGGGGAATTCCTTAAGCAACGCAGGATCTTCTCCCAAAGACGCAAATGTCATCAGAATAATATCCACATCGCATTGCTCGAGCACAGGAATAATCGACTTGAATTCGGCTGGGAAAATTCTCAGTCCCTTGTGAGCGTTTGGATCTTGATTGTAATTACCCTGGCAGACGTGCAGAGCTTTCTTGGCTCGTTTCACTCCCGAGAAGCAAGTATTAATAGCTTCAATTGCCCACTTTTGATCTTGGGCAGCAAACCAGATAACAGGCTCATCCAATTGAATAAAATCGCAACCGGCATTATCCAGTGCTGTGAATTCATTGTTGATGACTTTTGCCATGTCCTTGGCTAGAGCCTCAGTGTTCTTGTAATGCTCGTCCCAAGAAATGCAAGCAAACATATGCGGGCCGGTCATCGCGATCTTAACTTGCTTGTCTGTATTTGCACGTAAAATGGACAATTCATCCAAAAGCCCTAGTGGAGTTGGTTTCAGAGGTCCTGTTACCACAGGTGATGGAAATGAAGCCTCGGGGGCAATCGGTGTCAGTCCTGATTTAGCTCTGTGTTCGCCGGAAAAACCAGCAATCTTATCTGCAAAGTAATTGATCATTGCATTTGGAGGGCCGTAGCAATTGTCGCTGCGACGGAATAATTCACCATCACTAATCACATCTATGCCTGCATTTGCTTGATCGCAAATGGCAGACTGTACAGCAGCTACTTTGGCGTCTTGAAAAGCCTCTTTGCTCAGAGTTCCTTTGGCAACAGCTTCTTGCAAAACCGGATACCAGTCAGGCACAGTGTATGAACCAATCACAGTTGTAATTAGAGACATATTCCCTCGTCAAATATGGGACGACAGAAGCGAATATATCACAGTGGCAACAGGTTATGAGTGGGTTTGGTTGGATGACTTGCTGGGGAATTGTGCCTTGGCGTCATAGACAAATAGCGATGCTAATTTGTCCCAGAAGTCTCCACCTAAAATGAACAGACTTATTACAAATAAGACATCCGCACCAATATTTATGTAAAGTCGATAAGGCGAATCATCGGGCATTAGATGCGGTGTATAAGCCATTACGTAGGTTGGGATAAGAGGCAAAAGAAACAGAACAAGGCCAATGACGTAGCGTTGTTTGCTGACGGGTCCTGTGGGCTTCATCCGATGCAAAGCCGCGCGTATCTTGCCAGTGATGAATTCAAAGGCCTCTTTGCCCAGCAAAGCAACGGATAGCAGGATGAAGACTTCCGGACCGCCAAGCGTTAGTAACCCAATAATTGTGCTCTTAATTGCTATATGCAAGTCGAGTTGCGCAACCCAAAATCCAAGCAAAGGCATTACCACTGACAAAATCAGGAAGGTAATTCCTAAGTAGAATTTGACACGCTTTAGCAAATCAGCCTTTCTGAAATTAGCTTCTTTGTGGCATTTCCGGTGGTGGTTGATCGTTGTTGGTTGAGCCACCAGGCGTTGCACCTTGTTCATGCTCGCCAATTGCTTGGAGATCAATCACCGGTGGTGTGCCTACACGCTTGCGTGTGGCCATTTCATCAATTTCATGCTGAATGTCGGCAGGTGTTCTGTTGGGCTCAAGAATTTTTGCCAGATCGGCATAATAGAGAGTCTCTTTCTCTACCAATATTTGAGCTAGCCGATCGACTTCGGTGCGATAGCTTTGCAACAAGCCCTCGACATTCTTCATGCAAGTGTCGATGATGTCTTTTATCTCGGTTTCAATTTGATGCTCGGTGTCGGACGAAGAATGGTATTTGCCACCGCGAGTAAAGGCTTCATCAGTATTGAACTTGAAGCTGCCCATACCCCAGTGTCTTATCATGCTGCTGGCAATTTCTGCAGCTACTCGAATGTCTTCGGAAACGCCGGAGCCTGTTGTTTCGAGGAACATCTTTTCGGCGACCGTGCTGCCCAGGGAAATTTCTATTTGAACCAAATAGTCTTCCTTCATCCACTTACGGTAGTCTTCCTTGCCTACGTACCAGATGTAACCAAGTGCGCTGCCGCTCGGCACAATAGTGACGACTTGTATGCGGCTGCGTCTGTTGCGGAAGTAGGCAACGACAGCGTGACCGGCTTCATGGTAGGCAGTGGCGCGTAATTCATCTAAGAGAATTTCGCGACTGTAGGACATGCCGAAGCTGGTTCGCTGGATAGCGCTGATCAAGTCTTTTTGTGAGACTTTTGATCTGCCATGGCGAATTGCCGATAGTCCTGCCTCATTGACCACGTTGGCGATGTCGGCACCTGTTTTCCAGACGGTCATGCGGGCTAATTCTCTTGGCATAACCGTTTCGTCAACGCCAATCTTTTTGAGATAGTAGTTGAACATTGCTTCTCTGCCTTCGAGATCCGGTGGTGGCACTTCGATGCGTCTATCAAAGCGACCTGGACGAAGCAGAGCAGCATCCAGCATATCTGGTTTATTGGTTGCGCCAATGGTTAGCACTTTGTGCTTACCGAAGCCGTCGAGTTCAACCAAAAATTGGTTGAGTGTCTTGTTGGAGTCTTGAACGGCACCACCGCCGAGGTCGATGCCGCGCTTGCCGCCGAGTGCATCTATTTCATCAATAAATACAA
>JAKFVJ010000255.1 GCA_021732245.1 Candidatus Obscuribacterales bacterium
TCATATGCTTGGTTCAGTTTCATCCGGGTCGGATTCGGCGCCAGGCTGGGGTTTAGACTGGGTTCCGAACTGCTTGCCAAGCTTTGGCTCTTGAGTTTCCCACCATCTGAGCAAAACATCCTTGGCTGTATTTAAGTAAACGGCAATTTCGGAGTCCCCGCCTTGATCAGGATGGGTGCCGGGGCGTGTAATTTCGCGCTTCCAAGCCTCCATAATTACCTGCCTGCTGAGTTCTTCGGGTCTTATGCCTAATACCAAACAAGATTTACGAATATCCGGTGGAACAGTTCGTAATATAAAGCCTTTGGGCGCCGGTTCTGCGGTGCGGGCAAATCCGGAAGCCGCCAAACCCTTAGCTTTGCCTTGAGCGGTGTCACCTTCTGTTTTGTCTCGATGCTGCTTTAAGATGTTGCGCAACTCTTCGGTGGAAATGGTATTTTCCATCTCGTCTTGCTGCTCTTCTTGTGATACCTGATCTATTTGTTGATCCGGATGCTGTGCCTGCATTTCTTCGCTCTGGTACTGCAGGTCCTCGGACCAAGCGGGAGGCGGTGCTTCTTGTGGTTCGTCGTACGAATAGTCAAAGCTTTGTGGCGCTGAGTACTGCTCGCTTCTGTCGTAAGCGTTGAATGTGTTTTCTTCAGCAGGCGGTTCACTGGGTGCTTCTTCTGTGAATGCGCTGCGGCTTTCCTCTGGGAAAGGAGCACCATCGACTAAGTAAATGGATGCTTCGTCCCAACCTGCTTTGTAGCCGCGCTGCCAGTTGTCTTTTTGCTGTTCTAAAAGTTCGGTGTTTTCCAATTCCAACTGGTGAACTCGCTCTTGCAGGGCAGCCACACTTTGAGTGCCTTCCGATGTCTCATGGGGTGCGTCAGGAACTGCTTCATCAGTGTGAATCATTGGCAGTCCTGCCTGCTGGCGTGCTTCGTTTATCAACTCCATCGCTTCACTGTTGCGATAGATGTTGGTGCGAGCGGTTTTCATTTCGTCAGCTACAGTGTACGGGTTGATATCCCATGCTCTTGAACGCAATGCAGATATCGCAGCAAGTACAACTTGCTTGTCAATTTTTTTCGGATTGGTTAAATCGCGTAGCATGTACTCTAAATATGCCCCAGTCCTCTTTATCGTAATTGCTGAGCGTGTTTTCTACAAGAAATTTCATGTTTCCACCAATGGCTGGAATGCCCGACTGGCATAGAATTCTAGTCTATGGAGCAAACAGTTACCTTTGTCAGGCTAGTAGTAAAAGGTCGCGTGCAGGGTGTTTTTTACCGGCAAACGACTAAGGAGAAGGCGCGCCAGTTGTCCCTTCAGGGTTGGGTGGCTAATGCTGGCGATGGAAGTGTCGTCATTGAGGCTTCGGGTCCGGTAAAGTCATTGGAGTCGCTTATCAGCTGGTGTTGGCAAGGACCGCCTGCCAGCAAAGTTGAGTCGGTTGATGTCGAATGGCTCGAAGACAATGCTGATAAGTCCTGTTTATCAGGGTTTGAGGTTAGACCGGACATTGCGGGCCTTGGCTAAAACATCTGCTGCCAACGGATTGTTAGGTTCAAAGGTCAGCACGAAACGCGCTATTCGTAAGGCTTCTATTGAATTGCCCGTTTTTAAATTGATATCAGCCAGATTCAGCAGAGCGGCACTATTGCGCGGATCGCGTCGCAGTGCGCGATTAAGCAGTTCCTTTGCTTCAGGCAACTTTCCTTCTTGAATAAGCAAGTATGCCAAACCAACTTTTGGCTCGACGAAATCAGGCTTCAAGAATAAGGCTTTGCGCCAGTTTTCCGCAGCAGCAGGGAAGTCGTTCAAGTGAAACTCAGTTGCAGCGAGTCCTGCCCAGGCAAAGGTAAATACAGGATCTATTTGGAGCGCTTTCTCGTAGAAGTTTTTTGCGCCGAGATAGTTGCCTGCGTGATAACAGTGATTGCCGGAATTGTATAAGTAGTTGACTGTAGTCTTGCGTCCCATAACAAAGACTAGTCCAATTGCTATAACGCAGATAATTAGTAGCCTTTGGCGTCCTTTAGCTGCATAAGCGCGTTTGAGATCTTTGTTTGTTTCATTGAATACAAATGCATTGAGCGTGTCAGGTTTTAAATTGGCGATTTGCCGGCAAATAAGTTCGACCAATTCTTTGAATTTGGCTTGTGTATAAAAGAAGGACGGTAAGTCGTAACTTGCTAACTTATTCTTGCGTCTTTCAAATACTGTGAGGCGCAGCACGTCTGGTTTGAGCCGGCAGGCTTTGGAGAAAAGTGGCTGTGGCTCAACAGCAATTGCCGCAATTTTGTCCCAGCCAATTAAATGACCAAAATGACCAAGCTTCAGGCCCTGGTCGCTTATTTTGATCGAGCCTAGTACCAAGCCGAGGGTGTGGATGATGATTTGGAAACTGACATACCAAAGGATAAGTGCCGAAATCCAGAGCCCGATAAAGTCTATAAGTAAGGAAGTAAGGTCGGTAGCTGTCGGAATTAGGGCAATCGTGTCCAGAAAGGCAAGCAGGGTGGCAACTATAGCCGCTGTCCCTTGCGCCAAACGGGCGGTTGCCTTGAAGTCAAAACCAAGGTCTTTCCATTTGATTTCTTTGCTTGGGGGCAATTTGGTTGTATCCAAGTGGCAGTTTTTCCCTGTTTTTCTATATTGACAAGCCGGGTAGATAGTAGCCAGGCAACAATTTCGCAGTAATTGATAACCTCCCCCTTTTCACTAGATTAAACACCTGGTAGATTAGTGGGACATTAACCCAATTATGAAATGGTAAGGTCTTAACAACGTAAGTCGTTCGGATATGCGATATATGGGCTTTTCGCAGTTTGTTGTGTATTAGCTTGTAACAATTTCGACATGCTCGACGATAAAGATTAAACCGGTTCAAATTGATTGGGGTTTAATATTAAATGCTGGCGTTTAGATGAGGTGCCTCCTTGAAGATTTTGATTATTGAAGACGATGTCAATATTGCGCGTCTAATTGAGCTGGAGCTTGGTTACGAGGGATACCAGGTCAATGTTGCGCATGAAGGCAATCAGGGCATCGAGCTGTTCAAGAAAGAGCAGCCGGATTTGGTCCTATTGGACATCATGCTTCCCGGATTGGACGGCGTCGAAGTTTGTAAGAAGCTCCGCGCTATCTCCAAAGTGCCTGTCATTATGTTGACAGCCAAGGATGGCGTTCAAGACCGCGTTGTCGGTTTGGACAGCGGTGCTGACGATTACTTGACCAAGCCTTTTGCTACAGAAGAGCTTCTGGCAAGAATTAGAGCGGTTATGCGCCGTAAGCCACAAGAAGGCATCCTTACTTATGCCGACCTGTGGATGGACCAGTTGAACCGTGTCGTTAAGCGTGGCGAGCGTCAATTGGATTTAAGAGCCAAAGAATTCGATCTGTTGAGACTGTTTATGCAGTATCCAGAACAAGTTTTGTCCCGCGAATTCATTTTCGACAAAGTCTGGGGTTATGACTTCATCGGCGAATCAAACGTCATTGAAGTGTATATCCGTTACTTGCGCTCCAAGTTGGAAGATGCCAACTCCAAGCGCCTTATCCAGACGGTAAGAGGCGAAGGCTACGTCCTGCGCGAAGAAGAACCGTCGAGATAATCGAAGGAACAACAGCTAAACAAAGAGATGGCACTCAAATGGGTGCCGTCTCTTCTTATTGTAGGGGCGCATTGCATGCGCCCGAATTTTAGAAAGCAAAGGACTGCTGCATTACCATGTTTAGTCTGGATTGCACTTCCGGACTGAGCATCCGTACAGTCTTCATTGCCCGGCATCTGACATAAGGATTGTCGTCTTGAGCCAACAGCAAAAGAATTTGCTCCGGCATGTGTGGACTTTCGGCCACGCCATAACGAACATCAGAATCTGCGTCCACGGCAAGTCTTGCCAGGATATCTGTTGACGCATTGGGATTTTCAGCTACAGCCAGGCGTACATCTGAGTGAATGTCACCGGCAAGCTTTCTCAAAACGTCAATTGGAGTATTGGGGTTTTCGGCTATGCGCTGCCGAATCATCGGGTTTGGATCTTCCGACAAGCGACTTAAGACGTGACCAGGAGTATTTGGATTTCCCGCAACTACTCGCCGAATATGCAACATGTCGTTGCTATCAGCGTCCGTTTTTGAGTATAGGTCCGAATCTTCCGAATCGAGGCTCAGCCCGCCACCAAACCTTTCTTTATCGGTCATGTACTACTCCTTGCGAAGGGGTTAGGACTAGGAGCTAGTCCATATCTGTGTTTTACCCCCTGACAATACCTTCAAAACGCCATAGGACGCCAAATTAGCAAAAATTCAACCGGTTGCGGAAATCACCAATTAGGCTGAGAAATCCCCCGCTTCACCCCTTGGCCATTATGCTCTGTAAAGTTATGATACATCTAAGGTTGCCTCGGGCGCATGCAATGCGCCCCTACAAAAATAAAAGGTGCAATGCGCTTACAAATAAAAGGTGCAATGCGCTTACAAATAAAAGGTGCGATACGCACCTACCAAGAAAAGACCGAAGGGACTTGTTAGTGACACCAGTTGTAGAACTCAATAAACAACCAGCGGATCTGGAAGGTCGTCTTTGGTTGGAAATTTTGGCAACCAACGGCAATGACGGCATGTACCAATTGCCGGCGCAGTTGCGCATGCATGAAGCTGAGCTTGAGCTTTTAATGGGCAAAGTATTCCGCGGCAGACCACGTGGACCGGAAAACATCGATCTTGCTCGACAGATGTATCTCAACTGGTGCCTTTCGAAAAGCCGCCAGCTTGGTATTACGCTTTAGGCGTCGTCGTAACCGGGCGCATGGCTTTGCCATGCTGCTTCGTCGCTTACGCGACTCCGCTTGCTATGTATGCTCCGGGCACTTAGCGCCCTTCGCAGTGCGCCCCTTGTCCTTGAGACGTGTTAGGCGTCGGCTTCGACGTCGGCTGCATCTTCTTCAAAAAGCGGTGTGACGGAGATGACTGAATCGTATTCGCCCAATTG
>JAKFVJ010000423.1 GCA_021732245.1 Candidatus Obscuribacterales bacterium
ACAACTTTCCAAAGCCAAAAAAAGAAAACACGCCGACGGATAACCAGCATTGTAGGGGCGCATTGCATGCGCCCTTTTAAAATAATCTACCAAGGAGAAAACAATGACAGCAACAAGTGCCAAAGGCGAAAAAGGCACAGACAAATACGGCGGCACTCAAGGCAGCCCCGTAACGTACAACAAGTATTTGCACGTCAACGAACTAAAGACCCTGCAAGTCTGTCTCTCCGACCCGCCGCATCACGACGAGCCGCTTTTCATCATCATTCACCAGACTTACGAACTCTGGTTCAAGCTCATCCTGCACGAATTAGACACCGTTAAGTCTTTGCTTGCCGAAGACAACATCCGCCGCGCCAATTTCTTCCTGCGCCGTGTCATTGCCACCATGAAGTTGCTCGTCCAACAGATTCATATTTTAGAGACAATGTCTCCCCAAGATTTTCTCGGCTTCCGCCACAATCTAAATCCCGCATCCGGCTTCCAATCAAGCCAGTTTCGCGAGGTCGAATTTACACTTGGTGCCAAAGACGCTCGCATGCTCGAGCATTTCAAACCCGATGCTATCGCCTACGAAGGTCTCAAAGACCGCTTTGAGCAACCATCTATCCAAGACGCTTTCACCTCTTTATTGAAAAGAAATGGCTTCACTCTTCCTGAAGGCGATGAAGATGCTCGCGTTAAGGAATTGGCAAAGCTTTATCGAAATGACGACACCTATGCCGACTTATCTGATCTTGCAGAATTGTTGGTCGAGATCGACGAATTAGTCTACCTCTGGCGCGTCAACCACGTAACCGTCGTTGAGCGCATCATCGGCTTTAAGCGCGGCACAGGGGGCTCCGAAGGCGTTGGTTATCTACAATCCACACTAACGAAGCGCTGCTTCCCGGACCTTTGGAAAGTAAGAACAGTTCTCGAGTAAAAGCCGTGACTAATAGCTCATCACCATCAACAGTTCCATCGACAATGTCCGATTTTACAACTCCTTCATTGGCACTGATGTTGCTGTTGACCGGCTTTGCCTATTCATTACCTGTTTTACTTTTCCCTTCAAATCATTCTTTGAACGGATCGATGAGTTCGGAAGTTCTGAACCTGTATTTTTTAGTCGGCTGGATGGGACTCGCACACTTCATTTATGCCTACTATGGTCAGGCGCTTGCTCTAAAGCGTAACCCTGCAAATCTTGCGCCGTATCTCATTGGCGTTGTCCTGGGCGCAATTGTACTAGCGACAATGCGCTACTTCATGGGATTCATGCTGTTCAGTTTTCTTATGTGGATTTACTTCCTGCCACATTTCGTAAAGGCGGAAATTCATTTCACGACTGTATTGGAAAAGAAAAAAGTTAAGGAGTCTGCTGGTGTTTACTTGTTTCCAGCGATCGCCTTCTCGTTTTTTACTTTTGCTCTCTTTGGACCCGTCGAATTCGTATCCAACCCGTGGAATTTGATCCTTATGGCTGTTGGTTGTCTTGTGCTAGGACTATTTCTTGGCTTGAAAAAGCAGCTTTCAGATCGCGGCCGTTTCTCGTTACGCTTTGTTGGCAATATTCCTGATTGCCGAAGCACTGGTATGGGCAACCTATCGCAAATATATGGTCTTCCAATTTCAAGAAGGCATTTATGTCTTCCATATAGCAATGGCAAGCTTCTACCATTACATGCGTTCTTACGACTTCGCGCGCCGGATGGGCATTTCGCGCGGCGAGCCCGTCACCTGGAAATATTCGGCAAGTATCGTATGCGTCAATCTTGTCGTTGTTTTGCTCGGCTACATCGTTTTGCGCACAAGCGCGCTCGCGCCCTTTGATTATCTATTTGACGTCTCGTACTTCACCTTTTGGGTTGGTCTACACCAATGGGCAAGCGACGTTTTTAACCACCTGAAAAAGCGACCACAACCTGTCGCAGTGCAAGCTTAGCCCCAAAATACGTTGCCAGCAGGATAGACTGTGTGAATTTGTGTAGAATATTGCAGAAATGTCCCACAGGTTGTACTATGAAAGCATCGAAGGGCACCAGAGGAGATTAGATCATGTCCGAAGGCATTAACGTCAGAATTACTGGTAAGCTACGCTCGTTTGTAGAATCGCAGGTTGGCGAAGCAGGTGTCTATGAGTCAGTTAGTGAATATATACGCTCCTTGATCAGGCAAGATTTCGACAAGTCCGAAGCCGAAAAGTGGAATCTGTTGTACCGAGAGCTTGCGCCGGGAATGAACGCTCCGGACAGTGAATTTGTAGACTCTACGGCGGAAGACATTAAGGCTGCTGCTCGCCGAAGTAAAAAGCGTAATGCGCTATAGGGTATTTAAAAGAGCGCTGCAACAGCTAAGTAGCATTTGGCTCTATACCGCTGAGGAATGGGGAGAAAAGCAGGCCGACAAGTATATTGATGGACTGTATGCTGCTTTCAGCGAAATTTGCCAGAATTACAATTTGTGGAAGGCAGTCAGTAATAAAAAACTGGTTGGGCTTTATCTTTACCGATACAAAAAGCATCTGATCTTCTTCAAGCTGTTGGCATCAGGAGATGTCGGCATAGCCTGCATTCTGCACGAGAACATGAACTTACCTGAACATCTAAGCAGCGACATCGAAGAGAGCGAAAGTTAGGGCTTGGTGTTTGAAGGAAATGCCAGCTTCTGATAGTATTGTATTTAGCGGACGAGTTCGTCACATAAATATTAAACTTGGTGGACTATGGTTGATACGCTTACTAAACGAGGTCCTGGCAGACCGAAAGATGAATCCTTGCCGGAGCGCCGGCGGGAGGAGATTCTTTCGGTGGCTATTGGCGTTTTTGCCGATTGTGGCTATCCAAAAACCGACCCTCAGTTGATTGCTGACGAGATTGGCATCGGTAAGGGCACTATCTATCGCTATTTTGAAAGTAAGGAAGCCTTGTTTTTGGCGGCTGTTGATTTAGGCATGGAGCGCTTGGCTCATTTTGTTGAGTCACGCGTGGCAACAATTGACGATCCGCTTGAAAAAATCGCTGGCGCTATTCGTTTCTATTTGCGATTCTTCGATCAAAATCCGGAAGTGTTGGAGCTACTTATTCAAGAGCGCGCAGAATTCCGTGATCGTAAAAAGCCGACTTATCTCAAGCACCGCGAGAAAAACATCGGACCTTGGCTTTTGCTTTTGCAGGCATTAGTAGACGAAGGACGCGTGCGAAACCTGCAGGTTGAAACAATTACTGAGACGATAAGCTGCCTGTTGTACGGCACTATCTTTACTGGTTATTTCAATAAATCAAAATCCAACTTTGAAGAAAAGACAATTGATATTGTAGACATCGTTTTTGCTGGAATACTTGGAGATACCGAGCGCAAAAAGCTCGACAAATATTTGAAAATGGTCGGAGAAAAATAATGAATATGGATACCCTGGAGCGAACCAAGCAACATTGTGAGACGACAAAGCAAAAGCTTTTGTCCAACTTTGCTGCGGCTAGCCCAAGAGTCCGCTTAGGCATTGTGGCAGGGTTGGTTGTTGCCGGATTGATTGTGGTGGTTCTCGCTGTACAGGCTTTTGTCTCTGCATTTCGTCCGGCTCAAGATGAAAATGCAAAGGCATCACTTACTGTGGCCGTTGACCCGGCGTCTTACAGGCAAATGGAAAGAAAGCTTGGAATTACAGGCACGGTGTGGGCTTGGGATCCATTATCCATTGGAGCAGAAGTTGGCGGATTGAGAATTGAAACCGTAAATGTCGAAGAAGGTGCCTTCGTTAAGAAGGGACAGGTCCTTGCGACGCTCAATTCATCTATATTGCGTGCTCAATTAGATCGCGAATTGGCTCAGCTAAAACACTCAAAAGCAAATTTGGGTAAAACAATTCAACCTAACCGTAAGCAGGATATTTCTGCCTTGCAGTTTGCTGTTGAGCAAACCAAAGCACAAGTTGCCGAATCCGACGCTTATTTGGCGAGGGCAAAGGCTAATTTGGATAATGCGCGCAATAACTCCGGACGCTATGCCGCCTTACATAAGGAAGGGGCAGTAAGTGCCGAAGAGGCTGAAGCTAAGTTGACCTTAGAAAGGACCAGCGAAGCGGAGCTTCTACATGCGCAAAATGAAGTCGCAGCAGCTAAATTTGTAAATAAGCAAGCTATCGAAAGATTTTCGCAAGCTGTTGAAGGCGGCAGATTGGAGGACATCCAAATGTCGCAAGCAACTGTTGCTGAGACTCAAGCAAACGTGAGAGCACTGCAAGCGCAAATTGCGCAGACAATTATTCGCGCGCCCAGTGATGGTTGGATAACCAAGCGTGATGCGCATATCGGTGATATCAGCACTGCCAATGAAGCGTTATTTCTCATGGTGAGAGACAATCGCCTTGAAATTCGTGCGCAAGTTCCTGAAAAGGATTTGGCAAGACTGCAGCCTGGTCAAAATGTAGACATAACAGGGGTACTTCCCGGTAGCACTAGTCTTGCCGGTAAGATTCGTGAAATTAGTCCGCTTGTTGATGTGGACACCCGCCTTGGCACAGTCCGCATTGATATTCCATTTAATAAGGATATCCACCCAGGCATTTTCGTGCACGGGCAAGTTAGCCTCGGCACAGCCGAAGTCATGACTGTGCCATCAAGCGCTGTCGTGGATCGCCACGAACGCAGCTGTGTCTTCCTAGTGGAAGGCAATAAGGTCTATAGCCGCTCAGTTAGCTGTGGCGAACGCTTCGGTGATTTCGTCGAAGTTAGCTCCGGCATCAAGCCGGGCGAACTAGTAGTTGTATCCGGTGCCGGATTCTTGAAAGACGGCGATGTAGTACGTGTATCAGACAAAAGGACTAGCAAATGACAAATGGCGGTGGCGGAATTAGAAACATCTCCGCCTGGTCAATTAAGCACCCGGTACCTGTTCTAGTTCTCTTTCTATTATTGTTGCTTGCTGGACTGGCAAGCTTTTTCCAGCTTGGCATTGATGAATCACCAAACATTGATATTCCAATTGTTTCTGTAA
>JAKFVJ010000419.1 GCA_021732245.1 Candidatus Obscuribacterales bacterium
GAACCACAAGAACCTTAGCGCACGTCTCAGTTCAACTTTTAAATCATCAACTTTTTTAGCGGCGACTTGTTCAGTGAATCGTGGCAGAATTGGGACAAGCATGGCTGTCAAAAGCACACCAAGAATAAGTTGAATCAGTCTGTTCGCATTTACCAAGGCGGTAAAAGAACCTTCGGCCAATTGCGAGATAAAAAACACATCAACATAAATGTTCAACTGTCCAACCGAAGTTGATATTACAGCTGGCCAAAGCATGGCGCCGTATTTGGCTAACTCAGGTTCAGCTTTAGTAGAAAAGGCAATTTTGGCTGACTTAAGCGTTCCAGGTAATTGAGCAATTAATTGTCCTACAGCACCAATGAGGGTACCGACTGCCAGACACAAACCACCCATGGTTGGTTGCAAGAAGTAGACGGCAAAGATTATTGCCAAACTGGCAATTGCCGGCGACAGCGAAGGCCACATGAAGCGACCATAGACATTCAATACGCCGTAGGAAATGCCAACTAGTCCGGCTATTACAATCAAAGGCACCATGATTTGCAATTGCAAAACAGTCTCGTGCCAAAGCGCTTCCCTGTAATCAGCCGAGTGACCGGCAGCAGGCGCAATGAGGGCAACCAACTGGGGAGCAAAGACAAATACCAACGCAGCAATGGCAAGCAAACCAAGAAAAGTCAAAAGAAATACTTGTCCAATTAGGACACCAATATTTTTGTCGTCTTTGCGCGGTGTAAGAATTGCGACTGTTGCGGAATGGAAAGGTCCACCCAATCCACCAAACAGGATGAGGATGTTGCCCGTAAGGATATACGCGATGTTATAGGCATCAGCAGTGAGCGATGTGCCGAATTCCTTGAGAACAACAACATCTCTCGCCAGACCGGCAAACTTGGCGGCTATAGTGAGCAAGGCAACAAGTCCGAAAACTTTTCCGAGACTTGGTCCTTTTTTCTTTTCCTCGGGTGCTGTCTCTTCTAATAGCTCGATGCCGTCGGCCATGCGACTGCTATCGCCGTCACCGACAAAAATCTCAGGTGGATTATTGTCTTGCGGCACTTTCTTCCTTAGGCTTAGCAGACTTGGCCATTTCGGCGGCTTCTTTGGCTGTCACTTCTCCTGCATATTTTACAGAAGGGGGAAGAGAAGCACGTCCGGCGCTAGTTTTGCCGCCGATAGTGACGTTCTTGCTTGGCGGAACGCCCAAGTAACGAGCAGCTTCCATACAAATCGAGTTGAAGACAGGACCGGCAATCGTATTGCCCCAACGACCGTCTGTTTGCGGGCTATCTACGACAGCAAGACACAAGAGCTGCGGTGCCTCTGCGGGCAAATAACCGATAAAGGATGCGACCGTTGCTCCTGCAACATAACCCCTGCCGCCGTCGATTGATTTCTGTGCCGTGCCGGTTTTCCCGGCGACACGATAGCCAGGCACTTGTCCAGCCAACTGTGTTCCACCGGCAATATTTTCTGCCAACAAATAGGAAATTGTCTGTGCTGTTTCTTTTGAAATAACACTGCGTCTATTAGGTTCAGTCCATTTTTCCGTGACACCCGTTTTTGGATCGTATACACGTCTAATTATGTGCGGTGCCACCCAGGTGCCGTTATTAGCGACAGCACCTACTGCTGCAACCAATTGCAGAGGTGTTACAGCGACAGCGCCTTGCCCAAAGCCGGTGGCAGCAGAGTCAATTGGACGCCAGTATTTATGATCAAGCAAGAGTCCGGCTGATTCAGCAGAGAGATCGACACCGGTTTTCTGCCCGATGCCAAATTCGCGAAGTTTCTTGTGAAACTGCTGCGGGGTCATTGTCAGTGCAACTTGAGCAGCAGCGATGTTGCTAGAGTGTATAAAGAGGTGCAACAAATCTATTGCCCCATGACCGCCCTTTTCGTGATTGTGAATAGTACGATTGCCAATCTGCAATGTTCCATTATCAACGAAGGTGCTGTCCGGTCTGATTGTTCCCAAATCAAGTGCAGATGCCACAGTAAGAACCTTAAAGGTCGAACCCGGTTCATAGACGTCAACCATCGACCAGTTTTTCCTTACCTGGTTGGAATACTTTGAGTATTCGTTGGGATCGT
The DNA here is from genome assembly GCA_021732245.1 of Candidatus Obscuribacterales bacterium. Classification (GTDB taxonomy): domain Bacteria; phylum Cyanobacteriota; class Vampirovibrionia; order Obscuribacterales; family Obscuribacteraceae; genus SBAT01. The sequence goes on from JAKFVJ010000419.1 coordinate 2,095, forward strand.
AATTTGGATAATTGGCCCACGCTAAAATCTCGCCTGATTGCGGATTGGTCATAATGACCGTGCCTCGCAGAGCATGCGAGTGCGCGCACATGGCGCCAAGTTCTTTCTCTGCCAAATGCTGCAAGTAATTATCAATTGTCAGTTCGATCTGCCGACCTAAAGGCGGTGTGATTTCCATGACCGGTTTGGAATCAGCAGCCAACATAATTGGATGTCCATGACCGTCCAATTGCTGTTTATGCATATCACCAATGTTCTTTAAAGTGCCTTCGCCAACCTGCTCCACACCACCTTGTCCGTTGGTATCCATATTGACGAATCCCAAGACATGCGCAGCCAACTTTCCTTCCGGATAGTGACGGAAAGCTCTTGGATGTATGTCAATACCCGTCCAGTTAAGTGCTTGCAGTTCATCAACTTCTTCACGGCCCAAGTGACGCGCCAATGTGATTACCGGATAACCGGCTGTCAGTTGATGCTTGACCTTCTCCGGCTCAAGATGTGCAATTGTGGCAAGCGTCGTCGCTGCTTCATCAACACTTGCCTTAATAAGGGTGGGGTGGACATAAACGTCATAACGAGTGGTATCAATTGCCAAAGGCAAACCGTGTCTGTCTGTAATTGCTCCTCTATGAATAAGCAAATTACTCTGCTGCCGCTGCACTTCTGCCTTGCGCGTCAATTCCCCACCTTTAAAAATCTGCAGATAATAAAGACGGCCCATAATGGCCAATCCGCCCAAAAGCAAAAGCACTTGCACAAAACGCAAGCGCGACAAAGGCCAGCGTCCCTGACGATTGGATTGGGTACGCCTCTGTCTGGGGAAATCGCTCACTGATCCAGGCATCTGTGCCCTGTTTAATAGCCTGACATTACTGGCAGGTGGTGCTTACGTGGTTCAAACTGCACCATTGCCGGTGGTAACACTTCTTTGACGATCATCACTTGTTCGGGGACGCGCAAAGCTTTGCGTGCAGAAACGGAATCAGCAATACCTTGGAATGAAATCACTCGCAAAAGTTGAGCAGAAAGTTCTGTGTTCTGTTCACTCAAACGACGTGCTTGCTCTTGCAGTTTGCTTACTTCAGTTGAAGCAGCAACATCAAAGCCGTAACCTAAAATTGCCAATCCGCATAACGCCATGAGAGCTGTGCGCAAAGTCTTATTGATGCGCACGGGCCACGGAATCTGACGAGACTTCGGCTGACTGATAAATACTGGAGCTAAATGTGTTGGTCTAACTCGCTCAATTTGAGGAGCAGTGGCCAGCGACGAAGCTGGTGCCGGATATATGGTCGCTCTCTGATTGAGGCTCATTTGCGCAGATCTTAAACTCTGCATATATATCCCCTAATGATTTTCCTGGGAGACCAATTTTTCTCCAGCCCGTAGTTTAGCACTACGTGCCCGGGGATTGGCAAGTACTTCTTTAATATCAGCCACAATCGGTTTGCGGGTGATTACAAGTAATTGCGATCGCTTGGTGCACGTACATATGGGTTGCCGAGGGGGACATATACAATTGAGCGCAGCCTCTTTGAAAATTTGCTTAACTATGCGGTCCTCAAGACTGTGAAATGTAATGACCACAAAGCGTCCTCCGGGCGCGAGAAGCTCAATACCTTTACGCAGGAAGGATTTCAAGTTGCCAAGCTCGTCATTGACTTCAATGCGTAGCGCTTGAAAAGTTCGTGTAGCCGGATGCGATTCATCAAATTTGGATGGGCGAACACAACTGCGAACAAGGTCAGCTAGCTCGAGTGTATTTTTGAATGGACGATTTTCAACAATCCTCTTGGCAATCCTTCGACTATGCCTTTCTTCGCCATAGATGAAAATGATCTCAGCTAATTCTTTTTCTGAATAGCTGTTGACAATCTTTTCTGCAGTCAACGCTTGCGTTTGATCCATGCGCATGTCCAACGGTCCGTCACGCAAAAAACTAAATCCGCGATCCGCATCGTCTAGTTGACGAGACGAAACACCAAGGTCTGCAAGAATGCCACCAGTAATTTGTGTCTCGCCCGCTTGCTCTAGTACAGATTCAATGTCGCTGTAATTTGCGTGAAACAAATTCGCCTTGCCGGAAATTTTTTCCTTAAGCAGTGACAGAGTTTGATTGTCGCGATCAATGCCGATGAATTTCCCGTCGCCATTTAGACGTTTGATCATTTCCTGCAAATGCCCGCCATAGCCGGCTGTTGCATCCACCCAGAGCTTGCCCGGGTGAAGATTGAGTTGCTCCATTGCCTCATCAAGCATGACGGGCACATGGTTAAAAACCGGCAATTCACTTTCGTTCATTGCCTAAGAATAAACTACTTAGTTGCGGTTAGTTGTGGCGGTGATTTAGAAAATCAAAATCCCAACAACAAATATAGATGACTTGCAAAGACAGCAAAGCCACAATTGGACTGACAAGCAGTGGATTGAACCACGAGGGAAGCCCAGTCCAAATTTCAAAATTCATCAGCAAGTTAATCATCAAGACAGGCACTAGCGACAGAAGAACAATTGTCGTCAATTGCGAAGCTGTAGCCGTTGTGCCAGCCCAATGCCAACGATAGCCATCCCACCAAAATGTGGGGGCGACTTTCCAGCCGAGATCATTTGCCGGATAGAGATAGCGTCCGCCTTTTAGAGGCACAAACATTCGTTTGCAGCAATTGCACTTGCAAGTCTCCGTTAGACCATATGGTTCAATCACACCGCCCGCACAACGGGGACACGGATAGTTCTGGCTCAGCGTGATGATTTGCTGCCGGAAAGAAATATGCTGCGATGAGGGATGGAACATAGCCGTCGTCCAGAACGGGGAAAACCAGTTGGTGCCTTTGCAAACCCAGACACTTTTTACGCTACCTGTCATAGGTTAAATAC
>JAKFVJ010000409.1 GCA_021732245.1 Candidatus Obscuribacterales bacterium
AAGTAGAACAGTCCAAGACCGATGATTACGACAAGAACTGCTAACGCAATTACAAGCGGTAAGCTCGCGCTATACTGAGTATGCCTCTTTTTCATGGTGCTAGTCCTCCTGTACAAACCAAATCTATAGAAACGCAAACGAGATCCCTACAAATTACGACAAACGCCATTTGCCGCAAATCGCTTTTCTTTCCCCCTGTCGTTTAGTAAGAACGCCCCCTGGGTGAACTTTTTCTCATATCTGTTAATATACCAGGTTAAGCAGTTTTCATCAAGGGCATTTCATTAGTTGTGAAGTGGCTCAAAAATGAATGCTGTTGAAAAGCTTCAATAGCGCATTATTCTTCTCTTCAGAGACTTTCTTCTCCATCGCTGTCAAGCGCGAGACAATCTCCAAATCAGTATGTTTCAAAGTATAGGCTTTTCGATAATTTTCAAGAGCCTTTTCATTTTGATAAAGCAGCTCATAATCTTCGCCGATTCTTAAATACGCGCGGGCATATGATGGGTCGATTGTTAGCCCTTGGCGGTAGAAGGTCATCGCCTTTTGCGGTTGCTTAAGCTTGTCGTAGATATCGCCGATACAAAAAAGATATTTTGCCTGGTGTCCAGTACCTTTTAATTCGTTTGATATCTTCTCTATTGAGCTTGATATTGAACTATCAGTTGCGCCGGACTTTTGAGCAGCGTGCATAAGGCTGATAACTTTTTCTTTGTCGTCGTCCAATTCATTTATGTTGTTGACGTCGACTCCGATAATTCCCAGCGCCGCCTCAAAAGCTAATCCGGGGGTCCCGGACTTTTCCGCTTCTTGAATTAATAACTTATTGAGAGTTTTATTTAGAGAATCGTATTTGAATCCGCTAATCAGCGCATGCAGTGCTTCTTTGTCTTTTCCTAGAGCAATTAACGCTTGTGCTTGCGCCGCATAGGCTTCGCTGTAGTCGGATTTTAAACTCAACGCATGATTGGCCTGCTCGAGGGCTTCCGGATATTTGTGAGACAACATGCAAGCGCGCGAGTAGGCGACGTAGACTTCCGGGTCTTTTGGATCTGACGCCTGGGCTTTTGGAAGATATTTTATGGCTTCGGCTAGGTTGTTTTGCTTTAAAAGCAAATTGCATTTCCCAATTAGTATCTCGTGCGATTTGGGAAAACGTTTTTCCGCCTCGTTTAATAACTTCATGGCTTCGGCCGGTTTGCGATGGCGGTATTTTTCATTGGCTAAATAAAGCCAAATGTCCGGTTGTTTGCTGTCGATTTTTAGGGCCTGTTCGTATTGAGCTGCTGCTAATTCACCGAGGTTGTAGATGGAGTAATAACGACCCAAAATAATATGGCCTTTTAAATTCTTAGGGTGTGTACGAACGAATTCAATGAGTTCACTGGCTTGTTTGCCGTCGAGCTTGCCAGAGTCAATCAACTGCTCGGCGCGATTTAAATCCAATTGATTGGCGGCACTTGCTGACGTCAATGTCATGGCTAACGCAATTGGCAGGAATATTTTCTTAGGCGGTGTCATTTATTTTTGCTCGCTTGGATTGGAATTGGATTTTTCAGGATAATTTGATTTGTAAGCAATGTGGAAGTGACGAACATATCTAGCTAATTTATCAATGTACTCTTCGTCAAAGACAACATTGTTTGTGCTGTCTTCTCTGTCCAGAAATCCAGGCATTGCTGATGGATAGAGACCTTCGGAAATGTGGATTTTCAACATCGGATCATCACGATCGTAAAATCGATTGTATTGATGGAAGTTGGCAGGCAGTGGATCGAGGTTGTGCGAAAGTGGACCATCACCATAACCTTTGAGTCCGTGGCAATCGGCACAGTTTGCGCCGAATACTTCTTTGATGCCGGCTAATTCTGCGGTGGATAGAGGCGCCGAGTTAAATGACCTTATATAAAAAACTAAGTCCCAAATTTCACGTCGTGATGTTGTTGTGCCTAAAACCGGGTGATCCCAATTTTTTAGACCATAAGTTAGCAACTTATATTGATAAATAGGTGTTTCTTCGGCAAGCTTTCCGTTAGGGTCTGTCATGTCCTGATTGGCTCGCCCGCCTACGCCGTGTCCTTCGACTCCATGGCACTCGGCGCATTTAAGTCTCTCGTAGACAACTTTTCCGTCGGCAATTGAGGGATTGTAGTCAGGAAAAATGACTGGTTGGCTTTTCGATTGTTCCTCTTTGGCAAGTTTCTTGTCACTTCCATCAAGCTTTAAATCCTGTGTGCAGGCGGTGAGCATCGAGGCGACAGCAATAGCGACTAGCACTTTGTCATTCTGAGGCTTTAGCCGAAGAATCTGCCGTAATGATTCTGTGCTGCGTTTCCATAATTGGAGTGCCGTGGACATACGGCAGATTCTTCGCCCGCTGCGCAGGCTCAGAATGACAAAAGAAAGTTTGTCCATACGCATTACTTATTCAACTTCCTTGAATGGTGGGTTCCAGACGTGCTGAACGTGTTCCATTTCCATTTGCATTCGATCAATTTGTTTGGTCGAATCCACAACCTCCTCATGATCTTGCGGGAATCGTTTGATGTAGGCAATTAAGTACCAGCGTTGTTCCGGTGTCAGGTTTTCGCCCCAATGCGGCATCCTTGTGCCGGGTACGCCTTCACTAATTCGGTAGTACCAAAAAGCATCATCGTATTGCTTGTAAAACGGTCGCGTAAAATTGGCCGGCTTTGTCTCCATCGATAAGGCATCCGGTCCATTGCCACGACCAGTTAGTCCATGGCAGGTAGCACAGTTCTGGGCATACAAGCCTTTGCCGACATTGGCGACGGCATCGGAATTAGTATCTACCTTCTTTGCAGCCAGAATGGGTGCATATTCTTCAGGGGCCTGTACAAACTTTTCAACAGGACGGTTTGCGCCAAGAATTTGTATATATGCCACCAAGTCGCGCATATCTTCAATCGATAGATAACTAAAGCTTGGCATTATTGAACCAGGCTTCAGCGCGCGTGGATTGATTAAGTGCGCTTTCTGCCAACCGTTTGGATGTTTGCCGCCTTCATTCGTCAAATCAGGACCAGTGCGAGCTGTGCCTAATTGATGCGGCGTTTCCTCGCAATAGTCGCCGGCGGCAACCAGTGGTCCCATGCCTCTGTCTTGTAGGCGAGTCATTTGGCTATGGCAGTAAAAACAGCCTTCGCGGATATAGATTTGTCGCCCGCGTATTGGATCTGCTTTGGTTTCAGAAACGTAAATGTTGCCGTGACCGGTTGGTTTTGGATTGAACAAAATCATCGGCATGAGAACAGTAGCTACTACTGCTGCAAAAAACAGTATTAGTACTCCAATAGCTCCGAGGCGATAGCCTCTCATTGTTCAAACCTCAACGCCAAATCCTAGAGTTAATATTATACGAACCAATGGTTTTTTGTACTGGCGCAGGTTTTCTGTACGCGCAGACCAGGATTTGGTTCAGGATTCATCGGGACGCAGACCAGGATTTTGTACGGGATATGGTTCAGGATCTCGTAGGGGCGCATTGCATGCGCCCGTGCCTGGATTCCAAGCGGAATTTGCAAGAGCGCAACCTTGTGAGAAGATGGGTCAATGCAGGCTCAAGCGACCCAACAGAATCAAGTGCAAAAAATCCGGCGTAGTTTAAACTACGCGTTGATAAATCTGTTCATTGTTGTATGGACAGTAGCCGCTTTCATTATGTGTTCGCCGCCTTCCGTGTGCCACGATGTTCTGGTGGCGGCGATTAAGCCACCTTTTCTATATATGGGGCTCTATCAATTCTTTTGGATGTATGCACCTGATCCACCGAAGGTTTATACCATTCATATAGGTGCCGATATTTTGTATGCCGATGGTACGGAAAAGTCTTGGGAGTTTCCACGCTTGCAGGACTTCAAAAAAGACTTCTATTTGCACCAGAGTAAACATCGCTATTATCAATGGAAATACTATCTGTTTGATCCTGTAGGCAATGCAATGATTTTGCCAGATGCGGCGCTCTTTGCTGCACGCAAGAATAATTCAGATCCGAAAAATCCGCCTGTGAGAGTTGTTTTGTATAACGTCACAGAAAGAACCTTGCTGCCAGGTAGAGAAGATACAGGTGAAGTGAGGACCGACACACTGCAAAAAGACATGTTCTTTACTTATCACATAAAACCAGGAGAGCTGTGATTACACTGCAACAGTTTTTCAAAGCATGGAATGACTTCTGGTTTAAACCGGAGTCGCCAATTCCTGTTGCCGTCTTTCGCATCTTGTTTGGATTGATTGTTTTGCAATTGAGCTGGTACTTGCACGGTGATTTTCAATGGTATTTCGGGCCCAAGGCGATTATTTCGCAGGCAGCAAATATTGCCTGGAACGGTGGAGCACGTCTAAATGTCTTCGACTGGCTGCCGGCAACTGCGGCATCTTCTGAGTTTCTCTTTGCGGTGTTTGTAGTTGCGGCGTTTTGTTTGACCATAGGATTTTGCACAAGACTCAGCGCCGTAATTGTTTACTTGGGCTTGATCTCAATTGATGCCCGCAACTCGCTCATTTTCACCGGCGCGGATAATGTAATGCGCGTCGAGTCGTTTCTACTTATCTTCAGTCAATGCGGGCAAGCATTGTCGGTGGATCTGCTTATCAAACGCTGGTTGAAGAAACAACCGTTATGGGCGCCGGCTGAAGCAAAGAGTCCCTGGGCATTGCGTCTTTTGCAAGTGCAAATAGCGCTAGTTTATTGGGCTGCCTATTCGGCAAAAATTTGCGGACAGACATGGATAGATGGAACAGCCGTTTATTACATCACGCATATTATTGAAGAAAACAAATATGCTCTGCCATATTTGTATGACCACCTATGGACCGCGCGTATTCTTAGTTGGCTTACGTTGGTCGGTGAATTTGCGTTGTGTATCTTGATTTGGATCAAAGAGCTGCGGTTACCAATTATTATTGGCGGCATCATCATGCACCTCTTCTTCGATTTCACACTCATC
>JAKFVJ010000049.1 GCA_021732245.1 Candidatus Obscuribacterales bacterium
TTGAAAACCGACAAGGTTGAGGAATTGCCTGCCGACGGCGTCTTTGTTGCTATTGGACACAAGCCGAACACCGAACTATTTGTCGGTCAGCTTGAATTGGATGAAAGTGGTTATATCGTCACTGACGGCGTGAAGACTGCTATCAAGGGAGTATTTGCTGCCGGTGATGTGCAAGATCCTCTCTACAGGCAAGCAATTTCAGCTGCGGGAACAGGCTGTATGGCCGCCCTTGAAGCTCAGTGGTTATTAGAAGCACAAGAAGCCGCTGAAAAACAAGCAAACAAGGCTAAAGTAGCTAAGTAACAACGGTGGTACAGATGACCGCTTTGAATAAGCTGAATATCGCTATGGTTGTTCGTTCGTTTTCCACAAACGGTGGTTTGGAACTTTACACCCATAAGCTCGTTGAAGGTCTTCTTGAGCGCGGTCACACAGTCAAAGTGATTTGCGAAGTAAGCAACACACTTTTAGAATCGGACAATTTGTCTTTTCATTACTTGCCTGCACCGGCTGCCGGCTCACCGAAAGACAAGCGTTTAAATCACTATTTTGAAGCGGCCAGCCGCGCGCTTGGACAAGCCGGTCCATTTGATTTAGTGCATACCCAGCACTTGCCTGTTAGTGGCGCTGATGTGGTGACATTCCACAATCACAGCGTGCACCGTCTCTATAAGGTCGGTAAACGCTGGGAGAATTTGGTCAACTGGACGAAGTTTCAATTGTTGTCTCGCTATCGTTTACGCGATGAATATGATCAACTTTTATTGAACGAGGGCAAGTGCCTGGTTTTTTCCGCTAAAGTTTGCCGCGATGATTTTTACGACAACTACAACATAAGCGAAAGCAAGCCGTCAGTGATTGCCTATCCAGGATCAACACTTGCTGAATCGGTAGTTCAAGAAAAGAATATTTTTGAAACGGTAAAAGACCTTGGTCAGGCTCAAGGTGCCTCAAGCGAACTTGCCGGTAGAGAGCCATTTACCTTCTTATTTGTCGGTCGCGGTTACCGAAAAAAGGGACTAGATGTACTTTTGTCCGCCTGCCATAACTTGAGAAAACAAGGCAAGTTATTCCACCTAATTGTTGCCGGTATTTCTTTGCGTCCCTTGGATAAATTGCGTTTGAAGGCAATGGATTTAACAGGATTGGTTACTTACTTAGGCTTCCGCAAGGATATGGATGCTGTTTACAAGCAAGGCATGGCCATTGTTTTGCCTTCACGAGTGGAGCCGTTTGGCATGACTGCTCTGCAAGGCATGCTCAAAGGTCTTACACCGATTGTCAGCCGCGTCTCCGGTGTGTCGGAAATTGTCGGTGAAACCGGATTAGTTTTGGAAGATCACTTAGATGCAAAAGAACTGGCTAAGCAGATGGAATATCTCATGGCCGACAGAAAGCGTTGCGCCGCCATGGGCGAGGCTGCTCGATTGAGAGCCCAAGAATTGACCTGGGACAAAACCGTAGGAGACACCTTAAAGGCTTATGAAATCGCTTTGCAGAATAGGACAAACAAGTCTTCGCAAGCAATTGAGAAAGGTAGTCTAAATGACCAAGTCCAAAGCAAATCGCCTAATTGAAGAAACCAGTCCGTATCTTTTGCAGCATGCTTACAATCCTGTCGATTGGTTCGCCTGGTCTGACGAAGCTTTAGAAAAGGCCAAGTTTGACGATAAGCCAATACTGCTTTCCATAGGCTACGCTGCTTGTCACTGGTGTCACGTCATGGAGCATGAGTCGTTTGAAGATCCCGAAATTGCCGAGATCATGAACGAGCATTTCGTGCCAATAAAAGTCGACCGTGAAGAACGTCCCGACCTTGACGATATTTACATGCGTTCCGTACAAATGATGACCGGCCACGGCGGTTGGCCGATGACTGTATTTTTAACGCCTGATTTAAAACCATTCTATGGTGGAACCTATTTCCCACCACAAGACAGGCATGGTTTGCCGAGTTTTCGGCGCGTGCTTTTGTCCGTAGCTAAGACTTGGGATGAAAAACGGGAAGATGTTCTTGCCAGTTCCAATGAGATGGCCATTTACTTAAGGCAAATGACCGAAGTGGAACCAACCGGTGCCAAACTGACATTTGATTTATTTGAGCCGGCTCTTGAAAGACTGATGATGATCTTTGATCGTCAGTGGGGCGGCTTCGGCGGTGCGCCGAAGTTTCCTCAAGCCTCGGCGTTGTTTTTTCTTTTGCGCAAAGTTAAAAACGACAGGCAATTGCACGATTTGCTTGGCCTTACTTTGAATAAGATGGCCCAGGGCGGCATTCAAGATCAAATTGGCGGTGGTTTCGCTCGTTATTCAGTTGATCGCCAATGGCTAGTGCCACATTTCGAAAAGATGCTTTATGACAATGCGCTTTTGTCCAGGCTCTATTTGGAAGCATCACTGGTATATGAAAACGACTACTACAAAACAGTCGGCAAAAATGTTCTAGATTTTGTCTTGCGAGAATTGACTTCCGAAGATGGTGCCTTTTATTCCAGTCTGGATGCCGATAGCGAAGGCGAGGAAGGCAAGTTTTACGTATTCACACCCAAGGAAATTGATGAAATTCTTCCCGCCGATGAAGCTACTTTCGCTTGCCAGGTTTATGGTGTTACGCCATTTGGTAATTTTGAACACCAGACCACTGTTTTGAATTTGACCGATACCCCTTCTGAATTGGCTCATAGAGCCAATCTTGACGTGGATGTGTTTAACAAGCGTCTGTCCTCAATCAACGAGAAATTACTTGCTTATAGGAATAAGCGTGTACGTCCCGCACGTGACGAAAAGGTTTTAACCGCCTGGAATAGCCTTATGATCTCAGGCTTTGTCGCCGGTTATCGCGTTCTTTGCGATGAGCGTTATTTGCAGGCGGCAAAGAAAGCAGCGGAATTCATTCTTGCCAAATTGTCTGTCAAGGAGCGTTTATTGCGAACATGGGGCAAAGGGAAATCCAAGTTGAATGGCTATCTCGATGACTATGCATATTTTACTGAGGCGCTTTTGGATTTGGCATCTATTGATGCAGACCCGAAGTGGTTGGAAAAGGCAATTGAGTTTGCCGATGTAATGGACAAACAATTTTTCGATAAGAATGACGGCAGTTTCTTCTACACAAGTGCGGATCACGAGTCACTAATTACCCGCCCGAAGAGTTTTTACGATGCACCGATTCCATCGGCATCTGCTGCTTGTGCGTTTGCTCTTTTGCGTTTGGCCAAAGTCACAGACAACGAGTCTTATAGGAAAAAAGCTGAATCAACTATTTCTTTGTATGCACCATATTTTGGCAAAGGTGCTGAACAGTTTGCTTATTTTCTTTCTGCTTTGGACTTTCACCTGGCCAATGGTGCTGAGCTAGTCTTGTCTGTTGATTCGGCGAAAGATAATAAAACTCAAGAGATGCTTTTTGCCTTAGGTGAAAAGTATTTGCCGAACAGCTTGGTTGTAGTTAATGATGCAAATCGTATTTCCAGATTGCCGCTATTAAAAGACCGACCATTAGTGTCAGGTAAGCCGACAGCCTATATCTGCCGTAACTTTACCTGTCAAAAGCCAATTAATGAGCTGGATGCCTTTAAAGAAGCGCTTTCTGGGCTCGCTTAGGCAAACAACGAAAGCCGCCAACAGACTTAGCAATCGTAACATATCGCTGAATCAGTTCGACGCTAAAACCAAGAGTTTTGCACCATGAGCAGCTCCAGAGGCGCGGACTCCGGCAACGCCTGAGGTAAGAGTCAAAAAAGCAATAACCGTTCCTACTGCACCCGTTCAGATTCAACCTGCCGCTGAGAAAGATATGAAGAGACTGACGATCGACATGGAACGAAAGCTTTTAGTGGATTCCTGCTGCTTTCGGGTGCACATTAGCTAATCCTCAAGATGGTATAGACAGGGTTGTCCTGATCGTTATTGAAGATTATCAAGCCGTGCTTAAATCGCTTTACTGGATACATTACGAAGTGGGTGGACTGGTCCATAGAATGACAGACTCAAATGCTGAATTATGCTGGATACGGCAGGGCGATGAACCAGTCAGGGTGCTCACGACAGTGAATTTCACTGAGCCAGTAGTGCGGATCATCGATGTGTTTATAGATGAGTTTTGCCTTGACGTCAGCTGGAACGCCTTCCAGTACAGGTTTTGGTGCCTTTTACTTTGCATAGGACTTTAGATGGCGAAGATAGCGATGAACTCAACTCTGCATCTTCGCCTTGAGATTAGCGATCTTCTCAAGGGCCGACACGTAAGTTGGATCAATCTCCAACACCTTTTTACAGTCAGCAATAGCTTCTGCGTATTTACCTAACTCTTCATAGTTCAGCGCACGATTCCAGTATGGTCCTGGTCGTTGCGTTTGCATCATCTTAATCGACTTCGTGCAGTCAGCAACTGCATCTTTGTACTTTCCGAGCGCTGAAAAAACGAGCGCGCGGTTCTGGTAAATATCGTAATTTGGAAACAGATCATGCAATTGGTCGAGTTCTTGGAGGGACTGATCGTATCTGCCGTCTTTTTGGTATACCCATGCTAGATTTTGGCGTGGACCTGGGCGTTGTGGTTCTAACTCAACTAGGCGGCGAAGATCCATAATTGCCAGATCGAATTGCTGCAAATTTTCATAGGCAGCGGCTCTGCCAGCAATTGCTCGGCTATTGGTTGGAGCAATTGCTATCAACCTAGTAAAGTACGTAACTGTCCGTTGCAATTCTTTGTGGTCTAAAGTAGGTGGAAACACAGTTGATTCGCCCATTGCGAAGAGCAGTTTGTTTAGTGCCTGCATTGAAAAGGGCATGTTCGCGCCATTCATAAGATTAATCACGTCGAGATTGCTCACATGTAGGTAGTTAGCCGCATTGGAATACGACCAAGCGCGCTCATCAATCGCCTGCGCCAACCTGATACAGGCACGTTCCATTAGCTCGTCACTGCGGTACTGAGCTGATGAGAGGACATAAGGCTCGACC
>JAKFVJ010000261.1 GCA_021732245.1 Candidatus Obscuribacterales bacterium
GGACCGGGCAACAAAACTTTCAGGCTTGCTTATGGACTTTATATGCGCAGCGGTTTTGATGCTTTAGGTACCTATTGCGTGCCTTTGGAAGTAGCAGTTGAAACCGGCATAACAGGACTTCTCTTATTCACTGCGATGATTATTGTTTCCATGTCGCGGGCACATCTGACTTTCTGGCAATCAAAGGAGGGTTACGTGCGTTGGCTCGCCGCCGGCATTGCTGCAGCGATAGCAGGAGTAATGGCACATGGTTTAGTTGACACCGTGTTTTTCCGCCCACAAGTACAGTTGATATTTTGGTTTTTGCTTGCCGCCTCAGTTGCTCTTAGACAACATTGCCGGAACTCAGAATCTAATTAATCACAAATCTAATTGAGAAAGTCGTAGGCCGGAAGAGTCGTAAGTCTTGGATCAAAGACTGCTTCACCGACGGTGAAGTTATAGACGACTTCTTGTCCGTCAGGTAACGGCAAATAAGTGTTTATCTCATCATCAAGGAAACAGCCAATTCCTGTTGCTTGATAGTTAAGCGCTGTAGAAGCTAAATAAAGCCACTGACCAATTAGACCGGCCTCGTGATGCACATAACGATAACAACGATTACCAAAGAGCTCATATCCTAAATTGAAGTTGGCTACCATTGAAACAGCAAAACAACCATCGGCTGCAATGTCCTGAAAGCAACTGACAAATTTGGCGACTTGCTTTTGATCACCTAGAGCCAAAGGTTGAAGCTCTTCAGTCTGTCTTCTCCAGTAATAAACGCCTGGTGGCAGCCCGTCCACACGGTGAACGTATAAGTACAAATCAATTAAGTGAAAACCGCGCTGTCCATTAGTTTGAAAGTCAGCACTAAATCCTCTGCCAAGAGTTTTTAGTATAAGCTCAAATTCAGCCTTGGGCATTGTGCGTATTCCGTCCATATCGACAGCCGATCTGCGCATGCGAATTATTTTGTGCACAGACTCATCAAGTTCTTTTTCAACTACCGAGTCCATCTTAATTGGCTTTTCTTTCAGACCTTCAAAAACCGCTCCTCCGGTCATTTCTGGAAGAGCCTGCGCAAATCGTGCGCGCCATGTGTTTTTGTCAATTACAGTCGAATCGTAGACAGCGTCAATTGCAGGATATTTAACTTCCTCTGCGGACAAGATATTGGGCTCGCCCTTAAACGCCGCGTCAGTTTCTGAAGGGAAGTCGAACTTAGAAATATTTATTTGCTTTTGACCTGTCGGGAAAGCACCAATAATTAGAAACGGTTTCTCATCGTTGCCGCTTAGTCCCAACAGACGAATTACTTCCTCGTCAGGGAATTCACCAATTGCATGCACCTTCCAACCAAGAATATTGGCCGACAACATAATTGAAGCCAGCGCGTGTCCCAAATCATGATTGCAGTAGCGAAATGCGCGACTTTGATACTTCCATGATTCGCGCCAGAAAATAGAAGTCAGGCAAATTACTAGTTTCGGCGAAACGTCTTGACCACTAACTAATCGCCAGAGCTTAGGTCCCAAATTGGCTTCAGATCTATGTTCCAGAGAGTGTCGCGGCACTAAGTAGTGATAGGCGCCGTCAGGCAAGCCCTCAATGCCGTTTAAAAGCAAATGAGTGTCTGTCGGATGCAAATTCCCTGATGATGGATTGACTCTTAATGCCCATCGATGATCGGTGCCTCTTATCTCTTTCCAGGCACTAATTGCCATGGAATAAAACAACAGATTAGATATAAAGGTAGAATCCGCCTTGTGTGGCTCAACATTGTTTTCCGCAAAGAGACTATCCATTGACTGAAAGAAACTTGCCGGAGACGCAAGCATTTCGTGCGGCAAAGCAATTTCCGGCGCTCCGGCATAGAAACGAAAAGGGTTAGGCTGGTTAGCCCAATCTAGAAAATGCCTATTGGAACTGAGCTTTTCGACAGTGTGTTTTGTCTGCTGATGGTACTTATAAAATGGCGAGTCAATTATCATCATCAAAAATCCAGTAAAAACCCTAGGTTCAATTTGGGGAAGAGCGCTTAATGTGAAATTAGTGCGCTGCCCTCACATTTGCTGAGTTGATTAACCATCGGCAGCCACTAATTACTACAACCCAACGAAACCTACTGCTCGACACGGGGCGGCGCTGGCACCAACAAGTTTCAGGGGGAAAAAGGCGACCTTAAAATTACATGCCGGCAGCTTGTCCAAATTGACTAGTTGCTGGACAACATAGACTTCCGCGTCACGATAGGCATAGTGCGCATCCCAGATGTGCTTTTTGTCGCCTGATGTTTTGTAGTCGTTTACCATCACAGGAAAAGGTCTATCCCAGCCGGTGGCATCCGTACCACCAACCTTAATACCTTTTTCGGCCAACCACAAAGCCGACTCTCGTGTAAGTCCGGGATAGAAGTAACGCATCGGATCATTCAATGCGTATTTGTCATGATCGGTGCGGATCAATGCTGCATCGCCAGGCTTTATCTCATAAGGAATTTTGGCAAGCGCAGCTTTTAGATCATCAACTGTGATTCCTTTTCCTGTACCTTTCAAATGCGAAAGATCAAGTACAACGCCATCACAATAAAGATCTGACAGCGGAATTTGATCCACTGTTTTTGCAGGGGCACCATTGCAAGTACTGCCATAGTGCCATGGTGCATCGACGTGCGTGCCAAGATGGCTGGATATGCTGAGATTGTCTTCCGCCCAGCCTTCTCCATTGGGTAGATCTGTTGTCGGACAGGAAAAAATTTCTTGCATAATTTTGGCACCACCTGCATGATCAACAAAATCTATCTCCGGACAAATGATGCGATAAAGAGGCATAAGCATTGCTGGAAAGTCTTTTTTGTCCACAGTTTCCAATGGACGAGTGAGATCAATTAGCGTTGTCATCTTTCAAAATCCAGTCAGAGAATGCCTGATAAGGCGCCGTCAGCAAAAGATCTTTACACATTTGCGCGAGTTTTGTTGTTGTTTGGTGGCACTTTTCACTCTGGTTATCAGACCGCCTTGATTACTTGCCTCGTCTCAAACAAGTTCAATATCTCGAGGATTTTCAATGTATTTGTGATTGAAACGCGATAAGCGGGTACAAGAAAAATGTACAGCCTGAAAGGACTATCCAAGAGTCTTACGCACTAGGCGTGCAATCTCAGGACCTGTTACACTGGGTTTTAATGATCGGTATCTATTATAGGTATCATCATGACCCAAATAAGGAGGCCTTATATACGCTCATCAGGCTTGTATAAAGCATCTTGATTTCCCCAAATGTGACTCTTAGGTAAAGGTGAACACGCATGAAGAAACAGATAGTAACCAGTATTTGCAGTGCCTTGCTCCTGAGCATGGTAGCAATTACCGGACCGGCTTTCGCTCAGAAGGCAGCCACGCCAACTACAGTGAAGCTTGGCTATTACAACTACAACATGGTCAAGACGTCTTTCCCAGAAGCTGCTGGCTCGGACTCTTTGAGACAACAAGCGGAAAGCCAACTAAGAGCTTTCCAAGAAGATGCCAACAAGCGTCTGCAACAGGCTCAAACCGATAAGAAGCCCAAAGAAGAAATCGAAAAGCTGAAGAACGAATTGCAAGCTGAATACAACGGCAGATTGCAAGCTCTTTCTCAGTTGGTTTCGACACAGGTGGCAATTGCCAACCAGAATATCGCTCAAGCCTTGAACTTAGTAATGAAGGACAAGGGTCTGGATTTGGTAGTTGATACCAGTACGATTTTGGCAGGCGGCGACAAGCTCGTTAACAATGGCGTTGACGTTACTGACGAAGTTGTTAAGAAGCTCAATCCAGCTCGTGGATTGACAGGCGGCGGTGGTAGCTCTGCTCCTGCACCAAAAACTGGTGCCGGTGGTGGTGCTGCTCCACAGTAATTAATCAACGAACTTAAAATCGTAAATGCAAACAGGCAGGGAATTCTCCCTGCCTGTTTTGTTATTTTGGCACCAACGGAACTTGCACTTGCAATATGAAGTGGTACTATTTCAATACTTAAAAGATATACGTTTTATCAGTCTAATATATCCGTTTCGCTGATAACCAAAATAAACAAACTAATTCCGGTAATTTGCCGGCTAGACAAGGGTCCTAATTGCTTCTTAAAAAGGAGAGCGCCAGCTCCTCCTCTCGAGCATTTAGATTGGCCAAGTTGATGGCCGCCTCACAGGCGCTTGCTCTGGCTTTGACCCCTGCTCTGCAATTGTCTTCTCTAGCTCAGCCTGGTGCCGGCACCTTCACCGGCATTGAAAACGCCAATATTCGGTCAGACGTTCGTGCGCTGCCCGGCTCCATTATTCCAACTGATGTGGTACCACTGCCGGCTGCTGAAGAACGTTTGTCTTTTGGTGAAAACATGCAATTAAGAATTTTGCAGAGGCTACCGGCACGCCTTTATTTCAACGGCTCTGTTGAATCGACGTTCCGTATTGAAACAAACCCATTTCAGTTTCCGAAAAAATCCGTATTTATAAATAAGAACTTTCCGCCGCCACCTGTATTTGCGCAGTTGAACGCATTCCAGCAAAATGACTTTTTCAGACAGCTTAGTTTTATCAACGCTTTTGACGTTGTCTTCCGTGTTCTTCCCAACGTAACTATCGGTTGGACACTGACGCCACGTACAAGAGTCTTCGGAAACTTCTTTATGATCCGCGACTCTCTGATGCACAACGTTCAGTTGAACACCACAATTTTTTCCGTTGCCTACGGCATTCAGCAAGATGTTCCTATTACCAGACGAGGCAACCTACAAATAGAGTGTCAAGCTCGTGAATTGATGCAGCAAAACGGCACCCCTGTATTCGACTTATTACCTGCTTTGACCTTCTCCTACATTCTCACTCCACGTATGGTGCTCTTTGCCAACGCACTTTTTCAGGCAAGGTGCAGAGGCTACTTCAAACCGGCAACACGCGAACTTGATCCGTTCTTTACTTTCGGTGGTCTCTAT
>JAKFVJ010000495.1 GCA_021732245.1 Candidatus Obscuribacterales bacterium
GTATAGATCAGGGTTTCGATCATTTATCTGTAAAGCTTTCAGTGGGCGTTCAAAAAATGGTTCGCTCCGATCTTGCCTCGTCCGGCGTAATCTTTACGCTTGATCCCGAATCCGGTTTTCGCGATGTAATTCTGGTCACATCTTCCTATGGGCTAGGTGAAAACATTGTGGCAGGCAGAGTTGATCCCGATGAATTTATTGTATTCAAGCCAACTTTGAAAGCCGGGCTCAGGCCAATTCTCCGGCGCAAACTTGGAGCCAAACAGATGCGCATGGTCTATTCAGGTCATGGCACGCGTACAACAGAAAATGATCCGGTTCTGGCAACGGAAAGAGAAAAATTTAGTCTTTCCGATGACCACGTACTGAAGCTTGCCCAATGGGCTCTTGCCGTTGAAGAACACTATTCAAAACGCTACGGCAAAGAAACAGCAATGG
Organism: Candidatus Obscuribacterales bacterium; assembly: GCA_021732245.1. Classification (GTDB taxonomy): domain Bacteria; phylum Cyanobacteriota; class Vampirovibrionia; order Obscuribacterales; family Obscuribacteraceae; genus SBAT01. The sequence goes on from JAKFVJ010000495.1 coordinate 439, forward strand.
ATATTGAGTGGGCATTAGACGGACTCGATAATAAACTTTATTTGGTACAAGCACGTCCTGAAACCGTACATACTATTAAAGACACGCAAGTACTTGAAACGTACAGACTGGAATCAACTAGTGAAGTTCTTCTCAAGGGACGCGCCATTGGCGAACGCATAGGTGCCGGTGCAGCACGAGTTATTCCCTCTGTAAGAGAGCTTGCATCATTTAAAGACGGTGAAGTACTTGTCGCCGACATGACTGATCCAGATTGGGAACCAATTATGAAACGAGCTGCCGCTATCGTCACCAATCGTGGCGGTCGAACCTGCCACGCCGCAATTGTCAGCCGCGAAATTGGTGTGCCTTGCGTTGTCGGTACACATCACGCAACAGATATTTTGAAAAGCGGTGCCAACATCACAGTCTGCTGTGCACAAGGCGATCAAGGACTAGTCTATGCAGGACAACTACCGTTTAGCAGAAACAGAGTTCACTTGGATAAACTACCTAAGATCCGCACAAAATTAATGCTCAATTTGGGCAATCCGGAACAAGCACTTTCCGTTTCACAATTGCCTGTCAACGGCGTTGGACTTGCAAGATTGGAATTCATTATTGCCGATGAAGTAAAAGTCCATCCGTTAGCGCTAACAAGATTTTCTGAACTAAAAGACCAACAAGCAGCCGAAGCTATTACCAAACTTACAAGAGACTATCCAAGTCGCGAGCAATACTTCATAGACAAATTATCCGAAGGCGTCGCCATTATTGCTGCCGCCTTTTATCCACGTCCAATCATTGTGCGTATGTCCGATTTCAAAACAAACGAATACGCCAATTTGCTCGGAGGCAAACAGTTCGAACCATTAGAAGAAAACCCCATGATTGGTTTCCGTGGTGCTTGCCGCTATTACGATGAAAGATACAAAGACGGTTTTGCCTTGGAATGCAAAGCCTTATCAAAAGTGCGCGATAAGATGGGACTTTCCAATGTCAAAGTGATGATTCCATTTTGTCGTACTCCCGAGGAAGGGCGACTCGTTATTGAAGAAATGCGACGCAACGGTTTGCGTCAAGGAGAAAACGGACTGGAAGTCTACGTTATGTGCGAACTGCCATCCAATGTAATGATGGCTACGGAATTTGCTGAGGTCTTCGATGGCTTCTCCATTGGCTCAAATGACTTGACACAACTAACGCTCGGATTAGATCGAGACAATGAAATCATTGCCCGTCTGTTTGATGAAAGAAACGACGCTGTGAAAAGAACTATTGCAGCCGCCATTAAAGCTGCTAAAGCTGCCGGCAAACCAATAGGTATATGCGGACAGGCTCCTTCTGATTATCCGGAGATAGTCAAGTTCCTTATAGAACAGGAAATAGACAGCATTTCGCTCACCGAGGACGCGGTCATCAAGACCCTGATTATGTTGGCAAAAGCCGAGTCCGAAGTAGCAAATGGAGTCGCGGCATCCTAGGCATACAGTAGATAAGGCGGTTCCAGTGCGCTAGAATCTGCCGCTATGAACCTAATAACAAAGAATTGGAAATTACTCGCCGTCATCGGCGTCTTTATATGGTCTATTTGCAACCTGTTCACAATAGTGCCCGTCAGCACTATCGAAGACTGGAAACACTTATCTGATTTGCCGCCCGAAGAGCTGCAAAAAGAAGTGATGTCCCGCGTGGAAAAAACGCCCGGCTGGGACAAGATGAATAATTTTGAGCACGAAGATCTCATCAAGCGTGCTTTTGACGATGCGTCGCTCGGCAACAACGTCCAAGTTATAGCCAAGTCACACGGCTATGCTTTATATACGGATTTGAAACTCGGCTTGGACTTACGTGGCGGCAGCCAATTGTTGCTGCAAGCTTTACCATCTAAGCTTGTGCCGGAAATTACACCTGAAGTGATGAAGGGTGTTGAGACCGTAATTAATAACCGTATCAATAGCTTAGGCGTTTCCGAAACACTTGTGCAACGCGCAGGCGTTGATCGTCTTCTTGTAGAAATGCCTGGTGTCAAAGACCCACAACAAGCAAAAGACAGAATCGGTACAACCGCTTTATTAGAGTTCAAAGAATTAGACATGGGACTCGACGGCAAACCAGTCTGGACTGATGTTGGTCTAACAGGAGCGGAATTCAAACACGCTCAAGCTCAACCAATGGTTTCCGGTGGCACCTGGAGAATTGTTTTTGAATTCAAACCAGACGGCGCCAAGAAATTTGGTGAGTTAACTTCTCGTTTAGTCGGCAGACAGATAGGTATCTTCCTTGATGGTGTACCTACAGAACGCGGAGCCGATGGCCGTCCATTGCCGCTAGATGAATATCGCGGTATCAACGTCCGCGAGCCGATTATGGCAGGCAGTGGCGAGATAACCGGTAACTTCACCCGTGAACAAGCAGTTGACTTGGCAGTTAAATTGAATGCGGGCGCTCTACCTGTACCGGTAAAAATTCTCGAAGAGCGCACAGTCGGCGCCACGCTTGGACAAGACTCAATTCAAAAGAGTTTGATTGCCGGTGTAGTCGGTATCGCGCTCGTAATGCTCTTCATGCTATGCATTTACGGCATAGCTGGATTGGTGGCAAACATTGCCTTGATTCTCTACACAATTACAACACTGGCAATTTTCAAAACCATACCTGTAACTTTGACGCTTGCCGGTATTGCCGGTTTCATCTTGTCAGTTGGTATGGCAGTCGACGCAAATATTCTTATATTCGAACGTACGAAAGAAGAACTAAAAGCAGGCAAAAATTTATTCCTTGCTATTGAAGCTGGATTCTCCCGAGCGTTCAGCTCCATTTTTGACAGTAACGTCAACAGCTTAATTGCCTGCGGCGTGCTGATCATATTTGGTACTTCGATAGTAAAAGGATTTGCAGTCACACTGGCAATCGGTGTCGGCGTCTCCATGTTCAGCGCCATCACCGCTACTCGCGTGCTGTTACACTTCATCCCCAAAGAAATTGGTCTGTTTGGTCACAAGTACGACCAGAAGCGTGCTCAAGGTAAAGCGCAAGCTCCAAAGAGCGCCCTATTTTCTTCAGACAAAGGCCAGACAAAATGAAAAACGTACATGTAGACATCGTCAAATATCGCTGGATATGGATCGGCATTTCGCTGGTTATTACAGTGCCCGGTATCATCGGCATTCTTCTGTGCCTAATGCAATTCCATGCACCACTGAAGCCGGGCATCGACTTTACCGGCGGTTCTATTCTTCAGTACCAATTCGAAAAGCCTGTAAGCCTAGATGAAGTCCGTGGCGTTCTGGAAAAAGCCGGATTTGAAGGCTCCCAAGTTCAGCAAGCAAATATCTCCGGTGGCGATGCAATGGTCATGCGCACCAGAGCAATTGAAAGCGAAGAAGAGAAACACAAGCTGGACGATGCTTTGACTGCACAATTGGGTCACTTCAAGGCACTCTCGGTGGACAAAGTTAGCGCAACCGTTGGACCAGAGCTGTTATCGGCCGGACTGGTGGCACTTATCGTCACCTTTGCCATGATGGTGGCTTATATTTCTTATCGCTTCATGTTTGATTACGCCATGTGCGCAATTGTTGCTTTGTTTCACGACGTACTTGTCTTGTGCGGCATCTTTGCCATTCTCGGTTTAGTCATTGGCACAGAGGTAGATAGCTTATTTATTTCTGCCGTACTTACCGTAATCGGTTTTTCCGTGCACGACACCATCGTTGTATTTGATAGAGTTAGAGAAAACGTGAAGTTCGTCGGCTCTAAAGCAACGAACAGCAAAGGCGAAGAATATCGCAAAACTTTTGGCGATGTTGCCAATGACAGCGTCAATCAGACACTTGCTCGTTCGCTCTATACATCTCTTACCGTTATTATCACGTTGTCTGCTTTGTACTTCCTCGGCGGTTCGACCACCAAAGACTTCGTGCTGGCAATGCTCATCGGTATTATTTCCGGAACCTATTCTTCTATCTTCAACGCAAGCTGCCTGCTTGTCTGGTGGCGCGAATTGAAAGCTTCCAGGAAACTGAAGACTGCTTAACAGTAAAGGTATCCCGACAACTTCTAACGTAGGACAGCTCAAATGAATATGCCTGAATCTGACGAAGAAAAATGGAACCTATTGGCTCGCCACGAAAGGTTGGGAGAGATTTTGCTAAAACTGGGCAAAATCAACTTGAAGCAGTTGGATGAACTGATGCAAGAAAAAATCAATTCCGACAAGCAATTTGGCGAATTGATTGTAGCAAAAGGCATCATGTCCAAAGCTGAAATTGAATCAGCCTTGAAACTGCAGGAAAAAGCCGAAGAAGAATTTGTTGAGTCGGTTGAAGAGCTCAAAGACAAACTCAAGTGAGATTTACGGACAGGGCAGCACTCGTAACAGGCGGCGGCTCAGTGATTGGTAAAGCCACCGCGATTGCTTTTGCTAAAGACGGTGCATCAGTTTGTGTAGTGGATATCGATGCTGCTTCTGCTGAAAAAACTGTTTCCGAAATAAAAGCTGCCGGCGGCAACGCAATTGC
>JAKFVJ010000177.1 GCA_021732245.1 Candidatus Obscuribacterales bacterium
AGAGATGTATCCTGATCGCATCGTCGAAGTTGAGACCACAACTCTAAATGAGGTTCGCCAAGCCGAAGAAGCAGGAGCGGAAATCGTCATGCTCGACAACATGACGCCGCAAATGGTGACTGAAGCTGTGGCAATACTTGACGGCAAGGCTTTCATTGAAGTCTCCGGCGGAATTAATTTAGACAACATTTCTCACTACCTAATAAAGGGTGTCAACGGCATATCAATCGGCGGGTTGACACACTCAGCACCGGCAATTGATATAAGCCTTGAGGTTGAAATATAACCATGCTGCAAACAAAAATAATTCCGTCAGCGCTCACCGACCAGTTAAAACAAGACCAACTGGTTAAAGAAATACGAGCGCTGGCGAAAAAGCGCAACGCCGTAATTCTGGCACACAATTATCAAATCCCTGAGATTCAAGATGTTGCAGATTTTGTCGGCGACTCTTTGGGACTCTCGCAGCAAGCGCACAAAACATCGGCTGATGTAATTGCTTTCTGCGGCGTACACTTCATGGCTGAAACAGCAGCTATTCTATGTCCAGACAAGCGCGTTCTCATCCCAGATTTAAAAGCCGGCTGCTCTCTAGCTGAGTCAATTAATATTGACCAATTGCGCGCATGGAAAGCCGAGCATCCAAATGCCATAGTAGTTTCCTACGTAAACACAACTGCTGAAATCAAAGCAGAGACGGATTATTGCTGTACATCCGGCAATGCATTAAAGATTGTCCAATCAATTCCAGCGGACAAAGAGATTTTATTTTTGCCAGATCAGTTTTTAGGATCTTGGGTACAAAAAATGACTGGTCGCAAGAATATGCACATCTGGATGGGTGAGTGTCACGTGCACTCAGCTGTACCACCAAGCAAAATCGATGAGAAGTTAAAAGAGTATCCGGAAGCCGAGCTTTTAATTCACCCTGAATGTGGTTGTTTAACTCCATATTTAGATCGTGTGATTAGACAAAATGGCACATGCCCATTAAAAGTTGCATCGACTGAGGGCATGATGAAGCAGGCACATGCTTCATCAGCCAAACAATTTGTCGTGGCAACTGAAATTGGTATTTTGCACAGACTCAAAAAAGAAAACCCCGAAAAGGAGTTTCTCCCGATCGACAATGAAATGTCATGCAAATACATGAAAATGATTACTCTCGAGAATTTGCACAACGCACTCAAAAATGACGAATTCCACGTAACAGTCCCTGAAGAGATTGCGAAGAAAGCAAAACTCTCAATAGACAGAATGATTTCTATTGTTTAAATCGGCATTGCCAGAGGTTAAAAATGACGCCAACAACAGATTCATTAAAATTTGACAGCCTGGTAATTGGCTCTGGACTAGCTGGACTGCTCTCAGCTCTCGAACTTGCCAATCAAGGGCAATCAGTCGCTCTTGTCTCAAAAGGTGCGCTTGTTGAATCTAATACTTCTTGGGCACAAGGTGGGCTCGCTGCGGTAACACCTGCAAGTTTTCTCGATTCACCGGAAAAACACTTCCAAGACACAATTAAATCCGGCGCCGGATTAACCGATCAATTAACAGCGTGGCTCATAATTCGCGACGGCGCAAAATTAGTCGAAAAGTTAGGTCAACTCGGAGTCAATTTTGACATCAGAGAAAATAAAACTTTTGATTTAGCGCTAGAAGGCGGTCACCGCCAACCTCGTGTCTTGCACTGCAAAGATACAACCGGCAGATCAATTACAACTGCATTAGCAGAACACGTGCGGTCACACGCAAATATCACAGTACTCGAACATTGCGCGGCACTAGATTTAATTGTTCAAGAAAATAATTGTCTGGGCGCTTATTTCATTAATGGCAAATCCACAATCACAATTCTTGCCAACAATACACTTCTAGCCTCCGGCGGAATCGGCCAAGTATTTTCGCGCACAACAAATCCACTTGTTGCAACAGGCGACGGTATAGCAATGGCATACAGAGCAGGCGCGGCACTTGCCGATATGGAATTTGTACAATTCCACCCGACAGCTCTTTTCGTTAAGGATGCACCGGCATTTTTAATTTCAGAAGCAGTGCGCGGCGCAGGCGCAATCCTCACAGATGACAACGAAGAGCCATTCATGAATCGTTTTCATGAAAATGGCGAGTTAGCAACACGTGACATTGTCGCTCGCGCAATTCAAACTACAATTCGCAAACAAGCTAAACCATATGTGTATTTAGATATGAGACCAATTGGTATAGAAAAGCTTGCCGAAAGATTTCCACACATCATCAATAATTGCCGCCATTGGGGAATTGATCCACTAATACAGCCCGTGCCTGTTGCACCTGCAGCACACTATTTCATGGGTGGAATTTTGACAAATGTTGATGGTCAGACATCAGTAGATAATTTGTACGCAATCGGCGAATGCGCAGCCAATGGTTTGCATGGCGCAAATAGGTTGGCCAGCAATTCACTATTAGAGGCAGGCGTAATGGCAATTCGCGTCACTCAAAATATTGCTAAAAATGTTAGTCGAGTAGCAAAAACACATACAATTGGTCCAGCGCGAAAATTAATGGCCGCACCTCTTGATGCAGAAAAATTGAAAAAATCCCTCTACAAACATGCCGGCATTGTGCGAAATGCTGAATCATTAACTGAGCTTGCATCGTCATTATTCCAAGAATCGATGCTTGCACCGCGCAACACTGTTGCGCAAGCGGAATCAGCAAATATGTTAATCATCGGCAAATTAATTGCTCGCGCAGCACTATTGCGTACCGAATCAAGGGGCGCTCATTACCGCGCAGATCATCCACAGGATGACGAGCGCATGAAGCAGCGCCTAATTGTTATGAATGGAAAATGGTCCTGGCTTGAGCCGAAAGCAATTAGCCTCGACGACGACTGCGCTTCTCCTCAAATCCAGCCTGTTGCTCAGCCTTTAGCTGGAGACGTCTTTGCAATTGCGCAGGCGAAAAAGGAAAAGAACACCAACCGGCACCGCCCACAGGGCACGTCCCCAAAACATTCGTAATTGGTTTTGTTGAGGTACGTTTACGAACAGTGCGCACCAAGAGCTTTGTTGAATGAGCCATCATTGAGCCTCCTGTCTATACTTGTTTTACCACCAATGGGGCTAAACGGCCAAATTTTTGCATTTACTTGTGCCTGAAAAGGCACAACCAGCCTTGAATTGGAGCAATCTCATCCAAATGACGGTAAAAATCATCATTTAGATGGAAGGAGAATTGCAACTTAAAATCTACCTTTGTAGTGTTAACTACAACAGGTGGTCACAAGAATTATGAATTCAACAATAAATATATGGTCCTTAGACCGTCAGGTTCGCTTCACTTCTGCTGTGTTAATCCTACTTGGTATCAGCTTGGCGTACACGATATCGCCATTTTGGATCTATCTTTCTGCATTTATCGCGTTGGGCATGCTTTTGTCTGCATTGACAGACAGCTGCGGCATGGGTCTTGTCTTAAGCAAATTGCCCTGGAATAAAACTGTTAAATCTTGTGCCAAGGATTGCCAAAATTGACTCCTGCGTTAACAATTGATGCAGTCAATAAGGCATAAAAAGTGAAAAGAATTATCTTCCTCGTAGCTTTAGTACAGCTGTCCCTAATAGTCGAAACTGTTTCAGCCAATCCGCAAAACAAATTGTCAAAATCGGCAATTGAAGGCAAAGCTCTATTTGCAACAATGAATTGCGCTAGTTGCCATACTGTTGGACAAGAAGGTGGGTGCCTGGGTCCACCATTGGCAGGTGTCGGTTCACGCCGCACCAAAGGATTTCTCGAAGCACGTCTTACAGATACAAAAGAAGCTGAACAGAAATTCCAGTCGGAATATAGCTATCATGCCGAGTTAATGCCGCATCCAAGGTTTGCTCCTGAGACAGCCAATAAATTGATTGCCTATTTACAAACATTGCCCAGTCCTAAAGGTGGCTTTCAAATTGAGCCTCATAAATCATCAGAAGCAAAGTCTAGAAATGCAAACGAAATCAAAGAAGCAACGGCAGCTGATATTGCAGAAGGGGCACGCAGTTTTTACAAATTGGGCTGCGCTGCATGTCATTCAATCGGCAATATTGGTGGATCATTAGGCCCTGCTCTTGATGGAGTGGGCAGTCGCAGAGATCTTGATTTCATAACCGATCACATTACGGATGCGCAGATTCATACAAGAATGTTGAAGGGTGATGAAGGCACAAGCAAGATGCCGCACTTCAAGGCAACCGAAAGAGAAATTGACCAAATCGCGGCTTTTCTGTATACATTGAAGTCTAAAAAGTAGTAGGAGGAAATTGTGTCTGTAAATAGTGGAGTGCGCCCTGTCGTTTTTGCCTTGCTGGCGGTAACCACCATAGTGACTTTGCAAATAGATAATGTCACCGCAAAAGATCAAGCAAAGCAAAATCACACAACAAAAATCCAAGGAGAGACAGTATTCAATCAATATTGCGCCAGTTGCCACCAGTCCGGCGGTAATTTAACTGTGCCCAGCAAAACTGTTGCCGGTTCAAGCACATTGGCTACTCTGGCAGTTTTCAAAGAATACCTGAACAACCCAGTCGGACATATGCCTTACTACAAAAATGTAATTGATGACAAGGTGACGCTCAACGCCCTCTACAAATACTGCAAAACCTTGAAGAAAGAAAGTATCAAGCAATTGTCTCAGGAGCCTTTGCCGGGCGATAAGCTCTAATGATCCGTCCTATTATTGTCTCGCTAGCACTGCTCGCCTTGGGCCCAGTGGCTCAGGCATTGGATTTGCCCAGTGCCATAGCGCCCTATAGGCTGGGACACTGCCAAACTCAGGACGAACTTCTTATTGGCAGCGACACTCTAAAAGCAAAAGTTCGAAGCAGACCAGACAGCAGCCAAGCACTATTAGACCTTGCCGAGGTGGAAGCGCAGCTGGGAGATATAGA
>JAKFVJ010000399.1 GCA_021732245.1 Candidatus Obscuribacterales bacterium
CCTTTTTACTCAATGGGCAAAGCCGTCTGCCAAGACGACAGACAAGCTTCTGTCGTCTTGGCAGACGGCTTTGCCCATTGAGTAAAAAGGAGGTGGCGAGCATGACAGCAAAAGCATTAGTACTTTATGGAGACGGCATTAATTGCGATCTCGAAACGGAGTATGGCTTGTCGGTTGCCGGATTTTCTCCTGAGAGAATTCATGCCACGGATTTATTGAAGACGCCAGGAAAATTGAGCGAATGCCAAATGCTTGTCTTGCCTGGTGGGTTTTCTTTTGGAGACGAAATCGCCAGCGGCAAAGTTTTGAGCATTGAGTTGAAGCAAAGAATAAGCGCGGCGCTGCATGAGTTTATTGACAAAAAGGGCTTAGTAATAGGCATTTGTAACGGCTTTCAAATACTTGTTCAACTGGGTATTTTGCCGGTTTCAAAAAGTGGTGCACAGAAAGTCGTCAGCCTTGCTCGAAACAGTGGCGGTAAATTTATCAATCGCTGGGTCAACTTGTCTGTAGTCAACGAACATCAAAGTCCATTTTTTGCCGGATTGAAAGAAATTGATTTACCGATTCGCCACGGAGAAGGACGACTTACTTTAGGTGTCAACCCAGGTAAGGAGGTTTCTGAGTTGGTGAGTAAACACACAGTGTTGCGTTATCGCGATGACGTAAACGGCAGCTACGAAAAGGCAGCAGCGCTCACAAACGAACAAGGAAATGTTCTTGGACTGATGCCGCACCCGGAGGCATTTATTCGTTGGTCACAACACCCCAGTTGGACTGACTCTAAAAAAGAACCCGGTGAGACACCTCATGGTTTGGTCATTTTACAAAACGCCCGCAAGGCACTTGGTTAAGTAGGAAGGAAATAATGGCGGCAGAGACATACGCAAAAGCTGGAGTAGACGTTAAACGAGCAGAAGAGTTCGTCAAGCGTCTGAAGAATCAGTCGTTAAGGCAAGGACATGAAACTCTGTGGGAAGCTGCCGGTGGTTACGCCGCTGTTTATCCAGTGTCGGCAAGTAGAGCCGTTGCTGTTACTACAGATGGCGTCGGCACGAAGTTGCTTGTCGCCAATGAGTTGAGTAAATTCGACACGATAGGTATCGACCTTGTTGCGATGTGCGCCAATGACCTCATTTGCGTGGGCGCGCAGCCGACTATTTTCCTTGATTACTTTGCTATTGGAAAACTGGAAGACAACGTCGCTGATGAAGTAATTGCTGGAATAGTCAAAGGTTGCGATCAAGCAGGCATGCTGTTAGCAGGTGGTGAGACGGCGGAAATGCCGGGACTCTATGCGCCAGGTCACTTCGACTTAGCTGGTTTCGCTCTGGGGCTTGTATCCAAAAGCAAACTAATTACAGGCTGTGAAATACGCCCAGGTCAAAAACTAATTGGAGTCGCATCAAGCGGTATACACTCCAATGGCTTGTCTTTGGCTCGCAAAGTTATTGCTGACGATAAAGCAAGCTGGCATGATCTTTTAACACCGACTCTCATTTATGTTGAACCAGTCAATGAAATTCTAGGTAGACGCCCAGAGGCGATTAAGGGTATGGCACATATCACCGGTGGTGGTTGGCGAAATCTTTTCCGCTTGAATGACCATGTTGGTTTTCACTTTGAAAACAGACTACCGGTGCCGGACATTCTGCAAAAAATTGGTCAAACAGTGCCGGAAGAAGAAATGTACAAGACATTCAACATGGGCATGGGATTGGGAATAATCACAGATGATTCCCATCAACAGTTGGTTCTGGATTGCTTTAACGAAGCTGGCTTTACAGCACAAGTGGTTGGTTCAGTTACGGATAAGCCGGGAGTGATTACTATTGCCGGCTCTCAAATTGTCATCAAGGAGGAATAAAAATGGCTCTAGGTGCAGGTGAAGGGTCCACCGGTGTAGTAGCAAGGGAGAATACAAAAGTGAAAACGGTCCTTGTTAGTGTTACGGACAAAACCGGTCTGGACAGATTTTTGAAAAGGCTTGAGAGATTTGACGAACTCAAGCTTATTGGCACAACCAGCACACACAAATTTCTTACCGGCAACAACTTCGCTTGCACTAAAGTTGAAGAGCTGACCAATTTTCCTGAGATACTTTCTGGTCGCGTTAAGACACTGCATCCACGAGTATTTGCCGGAATTCTTGCCCGTCCTTCCAAAGAAGATCGTGACTGTTTGTCCGAAATGGACATTCAAGAAATTGACCTGGTCATCGTAAACCTTTACGCCTTTGAAAAGAAATTGGGCGAAGGATTGCCGGAAGCAAAAATGATCGAGGAAATTGATGTGGGTGGTGTTGCTCTACTAAGAGCTGCCGCTAAAAACTTTGAGCGCGTAGCTGTAATAAGCAGTCCCGATCAATATGACATGGTCATAGAAGAACTTGATGCAGCTGGAGGCAAGTTTACTCTTGAATTGAGACGCAAGCTTGCATATGCGGCTTTGAGCAGAACCGCCGCCTATGACGCCAGCATCTCGGCTTATTTGCACGAGCAAGTAGAGAAGAATTCGTGCGACAAGTGCGACCACACAAGTTTCACAATGCCCGAGTCGGTTTCATTCAATCTCGTTAAGTATCAAGATTTACGTTACGGCGAAAATCCACACCAGGCAGCAGCTTGGTATTCCCCTATGGGTAAAGATGCTTGGAAGGCACCTTTCTTGCAATTGCAGGGCAAGGACATGTCTTCCAACAATATCATCGATACTTACTGTCTGTTGCGTTATTTGCGTGAATTTGAAGAGCCTGTTGCTTGTTTGATCAAGCACAACAACCCTTGTGGAATCGCATTGGGCAAAAACATCGACGAGGCGTTTGACAAGGCTTACGCCTGTGATCCACTATCAGCTTTCGGTGGTGTTTTTGGATTTAACGGCACAGTCGGCGCAAAACTAGCCGCTAAAATAACCGAGAACTTTGTGGAAATTGTTCTCGCTCCTGAATTTGACAAAGAAGCAATGGATATCTTCAGCAAGAAGAAGAACATTCGCGTACTAAAATTGAATCCGGAAGCCAAATCACAAATTGGTGCACGTCCATGGCAAATTCGTGATTTAAAAGACGTCGGCGTTCTTGTTGAGCAAGACATGGAAGCTCCAGTAAAAGCAGCTGATTTCAAATGTGTGACTGAGAAGAAATTGGATGCGGGATATGAGCAGGACATCGCCTTCACTTGGTCAATCGTGAAGCACTTAACTTCAAACGCGATTTTTGTTGCTCGTCACGGTTTGTCTCTAGGATTCGGTATTGGACAAACAAGCCGCATCGCTAGTGTTAATCACGCATTGACCCAGGCAGGAGCAAACGCAAAAGGAGCCGTTTTGGCAAGCGATGCGTTTTTCCCAGCTACGGATAATATCGAATCAGCAGCAAAAGCTGGTATTTCAGTGATTATCCAGCCGGGTGGCAGCATCAAAGATGACGAGGTAATAGCAGCCTGTAACAAGGCTGGAATCGTCATGTTATTCACTGGCCAACGCTGTTTCCGTCATTAAATCTGACGATTTGTCTGGCAAGCGCACTTGATCCGATGCCCAAAACAAAGTCCAGGCTTGTGTTTTGGGCGTTTGGTTTGAATGGCAAATATTCTGCGCCATGGGAATTTCCCCACTGACCTCATTCGTGGCCCGTCCTATGATTGAGCCACTACCCAGAGAGGAATGGACAGTGGCAGACGGAAATAAGAGCAATGATCGCCCCCTAAATGATCATTCGCCAAAGACAATAGATGCGAATAAGCGATTACTGGAAGAAATTACAGGACGCGGATTTCAGTTAGCCCTTATTGGTGAGGGACTGGTTGCAGGCGGACTGAAAGATGCCGTCAAAGAATTACGAGTCGACAATCTTTGGAATCTTGGTGGCGAAGCAGCGGTTTCGGCAGGCGCCGGCAGTGTTTTGGGTGGAGTTTTAGCAAGTAAGCAAAATGGTTTGAAATTGGCTCTTGGTGCAATCGGCACACTGGGCGGTATGGCATACACAGCCTGCAAGTTTGACCAGTACAGCAAAAACAAAGAATTGTCCCAAGCGCTGGATTCGGTTTATAAAAAGCGTGATTGGAAGACTTTTGATAAGCAAGCAAAAACAGCGGAAAAGATTTTGGGCAAGGAAGGTTTTGATGCTGGATTTGCCGGACTTACTGGATCTGCTGGTCTGGTTGCCGGAATGAAATTCGCTCCAGGCTTGACTAAGAAATTTGCGCCGGCTGTTGATGAGTGGATGTTCGGCAAAGTTAGTGGAGACAAGGTTGCGCCAGTTGTGCAACGTTCGGTTAGCGGTACAGCTTTCAATCGTGATCTCAAAAGCTTTGTGAATAAAGTAAGTCATGGCGATGTTCACGTGGCAAAAGGCGCTGAGCAAACGAAGACATTTATCTTTGACAAAGACAACCGAATTGCCAACATCTTCATCCGAAGAGGTTCTAGCGGCGAAGACATTCAACGGCATGTCATGGTTGGCTCTTTGGTTGACAGGATTGGCCTTGATAAATCCGCATTTCGCATTGCTATGGAAGGCGCAGAGAAAGCCAATTATCATGCTCCGCGGCCGTATGATTTGGAACGCGCAGCCGCTGAAGGAGTTGCGTTTGCTGACTCGCAGGTTGGTCAACTGAGAAGACTGCATGGCGCTCAAAGATATTCAATTGAGGGAAGTGAAGCTTATCTTCGTCAGGCGAAAGGCAATGACTACACAGAATACTTGCGCAAAGCGCTTGGACCATGGTCTGGTAAGAGGGACGCGGACGCAAGAAGTCTAGTTGTTAACGTTTCTGTGGCTGAACCGGCCGATGTTGCAACTCATCGCGTCGCCAGTGAAAACTTAGCTGGTTTGGGCATGCACCAAAACGACTTTAACTTGGCTGCAGCGAAAAATAGACTTATCCAAGAAATGAGCGATATAGAAA
>JAKFVJ010000259.1 GCA_021732245.1 Candidatus Obscuribacterales bacterium
TTGGATGACGATGCGAGCAAGTGATTCAAGATTTTCCGGAGTTGTGTCATCAGGCAAATCAAGATCGGATGCTGTGCGAATGATTTGATCCATCTGGAAATGAAAACGCTCACAAGCTTCGCACTGCGAGAGGTGCTGAGACAACTGGTTCTCATCTTGCGGTGGCAGTTCAACATCGAACTGCTGCTGGATTAGAAATCGAAACTGTTCACAAGCCATTATTTCTCACTTCCATCAAGATGCACGCTGGCATAAGCATTTGAATAGGAGAACCCTTGATCTGAACAGGTCACCCATAACTTCTTCCATGCTTCTGTTTAAAACGATAGCTATCTGTTCGTACGTAAGTCCTAGTTGTTGCCGAAGAATAAATGTGTTGCGTTCTTGCTGTGGAATCATGCTCAGGCAGCGCTTCAAACGCTGCGAACTTATGTGTGCTTGCTCCATCCAATTGAGATCACCTGAGCCGTCCATGCTTGGATCCGGGTGTCCGCCTCTTGCAGGTTGTCCACCCATCTGATGATGATAATCAGCGCACGATTCGATGATGAATTGACATAGCCAGGGCCAAACCGCACCCTGCATGTTTTTCGTATTCAAATGGGAGATAGCTTGATTAGCTCGGCCGAATGCATTTATAGTCAAATCGACTGCCACGTCAGGACTGCCTGTAGCGATAAGCGCAATTGCGAAGAACCGCTCTTGGTTTTGCCAAACAAATTCGCCAAGCGCCTGCTTATTGCCTTTCTTGACCTCGGTCAAGACGTTCAATGCTTGGTGAGAATAGCCTCGTGTCGGAAGAATTGCCATAGATTAAATGTGTGCGCCACCCAACTCAGTTTACAGAATTTATAAAATGACCGCTCAGCCCGTCTGGTCTACCTATTTATTCCCCAATAATTGGCAAACATAGCCGCAAATTGAGGACTTCAGGACTTAATTTAGATGTACCACGGGCAAAGGCAGCCTAAAATATAGACATGAAAGAACAAACCCCCTACAAGCTAATCGTTAACTGCCCAAACCCCGAAGGGGCTACCCTGCACAAGATTGTTGAATCGCCGCGAACAGCCAAGCCGGCCGATCTGGAATTGGCGGCGCGCAATTTATCAGTTGCCAGGATTAATGACAACTGTCCAGCTCTTATTGAGCATGTGATCAGATATTTGTTGACCGACTTTTTTGCCTTGGCTCACCGCACAGGCCTCTACAATCGCCAGCTGACCTTTTGGGAAACCTTGTCCAAGATAAGCCATTTGACTGTTGAGCAGCTATCGACGGGCATCTTTTCTCCCAAGCCGGTGCCTGTCTATCAGGTGAATTTCTTCGATTTCAGAGAGCGCACGCTTATTTTGGCCAGCGTGATTGCAGCTCAGAACGGTGATCAGAAAAAACTTGCCGAATTTGCTTTATCAGAACTAATGGCTAAAGCGAAAAGAACGCCTGGAGTCACAGGACTAGCTGTTTTTGTGCCGCAAGCAATGTCACCAATCTTGCTGGAAAAAATCTGCAAGGCTACAAATGCAGTAGACCCCGTTGCCAAATATGAGTCGCTTCTGCCGGCTCCGTTGTCTATTCCAATTGACTTATTCGAATTCAGACTGGGAGCCGAAGGCATTCCCGAGACAAACTTGATTCATCCGAATCTAGTGAAACCGGCTAAAAAGAACGCGTTTACGTAGGTTGTTCAGTAACACGGTGCCGAACAAGAGCGGCGATTGAGCCGGTCGCCAGTGAGGCACGCAGCGGAAGCCGGACGGCAAGCGAAGGTGAAGCGAAGCGAAACCGGAGCGTTACAAAGGGATATTACCGTGTTTGCGAGCTGGTCTTTTCGCGCGTTTGTTTTGTTGCACCGATAAAGCCTTGATCAAAATATCTCTTGTCTCAGACGGCAAGCAAACATCGTCTACATAGCCTAATTCAGCGGCGATGTAGGGATTGTTGAAGCGGGCTTTGTACTGTGCGGATAATTCCTGCGCACGACCTTTATCAGCGGTTTCCAATTCTTTGCGATAGAGAATTTTGACTGCGCCATCGGCACCCATGACGGCAATCTCTGCAGTCGGCCAGGCAAGGTTCAAGTCTCCGCCCACATTTTTTGAACCCATCACATCGAATGCGCCGCCATAAGCTTTGCGAGTGATTACTGTCAATTTTGGAACAGTCGCTTCGCAGTACGCATAGAGAAGCTTGGCGCCGTGTCTAATTATTCCGTTGTGTTCTAGATTTTTGCCAGGCAAATAACCTGGCACATCGACAAAGGTGATGAGCGGAATATTGAAGGCATCACAAAAGCGAATGAAGCGGGCGGCTTTTACTGATGCGTCGATATCCAAAGTACCAGCAAGCACTTTCGGTTGATTGGCTACGAGTGCTACAACTTGCCCATCTAGTCGAGCAAATCCGGTGATGATATTTGCGGCGTGATGCGGGGCGATTTCAAAAAATTCGCCGCGGTCAAAAATTCTAGTGATGACCTCATGCATGTCGTATGGCTTGGTTGTATCCGCCGGTACAAAGTTGTCCAGCTCTTTCAGTCCTGTCGGTATTTCATCGCCTGTCACAGGTAATGCCGGAGGGCTGTCCAAGTTATTGCTAGGCAAGTATGAAAGCAATTTGCGAATGAGGAAAAAGGAGTTCTCTTCGTTGTCGGCAAGCAACTGTGCAACACCTGATTTTGTGTTGTGCACAAGTGCTCCGCCTAATTCTTCAAAAGTAACTTCTTCGCCAGTAACAGCTTTGACGACTTCCGGGCCGGTGATAAACATAAAGCCCTTGTCGCGCACCATGAGAGTGAAATCTGTTACGGCAGGACTATAGACAGCACCACCTGCACACGAGCCATAAATTGCAGATATTTGCGGCACGACTCCTGAGGCTTGTACATTGCGATAAAAGATATCAGCGTAGCCGGCAAGAGAAGCAACGCCTTCTTGAATGCGAGCTCCGCCACTTTCGTTGAGCCCAATTACAGGCACGCCTGCTTGTAATGCCAAATCCATTATCTTGCAGACTTTGCGGGCGAATGCTTGTCCTAATGCACCACCCAAAAATGTGGCATCGTGCGCAAAAAGATAAACAGGACGTCCATCTATCGTTGCTTGTCCGGTTATAACTCCGTCTCCGACAGCTTTTTTGCGCTCCATGCCGAAGTGCGTTGCCTGGTGCACGGTGAATCTGTCCAGTTCGACAAAAGAGCCTGGGTCCACCAATTTCTCAATGCGCTCTTTTGCTGTGAGTTTGCCTTCTTGATGGCGTTTCTTTTCAGTGTCCTTACTTATGTGCCCCGCCTGCTTGCGGCGTTCTAGCAATTCTTGGTTGGGCTCAAGTTTTGTCGTTTCCATAATTTACTCACTTGTTTTAGAGGAGTTGAGTCAGACAAATGTGCACGATGCTCAAATAAATGGTCATTGTGCAAACGTCGAGAATACTGGTAATTAGAGGTCCGGAGGCGTGCGCCGGATCAATGCCTAAGCGGTGAAACATCATCGGCGTCACAGTGCCTATTAGCACGCCAACCATCATCGTAAGACACAGTGAAAAACCAACAATGACACCTAGTGCAGTTGGATGACCGGCATGCATAATCACGCTTACTGCCCAGGCAATAAATCCACACGCTAAACCTAACAGCGTGCCGACACGGGCTTCGTGCCAGATGTTTCGCCAAGCTAAGCTCCAGTTGAAATGTCCTGTCGCGGTTCCGCGAATCATGATGCATGTACTTTGAGTGGCAACGGAACCTGTTACGCCTGATAGCAAAGGCATGAAAGAAGCGGCTGCTACTGTTTGTTGAATCATGTGATCAAAGCGGGTGATTACTAAAACAGATCCCGTCTCAATCAATAAGGTGACGACGAGCCATGGCAGGCGCGCTCGAAATGCCAAAGGTAAGTTGTAGGTTAGAGCCTCACTTGTCTCCATCTCGGGCACGTTAATACCGGATGATTCGTAAATATCCTCGGTGGCTTCTTCTTCTAAAACGTCGAGGACGTCGTCTGCGGTGATGATACCTTTGAGCCTGCCCTCCTTGTCGACAACGGGCAGTGACAAAACGTCATAGTGACTTAATTTGTCTGCAGCTTCTTCTTGGTCTGTGTCGGTGTTCACAGAAAATACATCAGCATCCATGATGCTTTCGACAGGAATATCCGGATCTGCTGTTAAAAGTTCGCGTACAGAAACGCGACCGACAAGATGATCGTTTTCGTCGACAACATAGACGTCATAAATTTCTTCATCTAGTTCTTCGTATGTTTCTCGTAAGCGTGCCAGGGCGTCACTTGCAGTCATCGTGCTTTCCAAAGCAAGATAATCGTTGGACATGATGCCGCCGGCGGAGTCTTCTTCAAAAGACATAAGCTCTTTGATGTCTTGCGCGCTTTCGTCATCGCCAATTTGGCTGATGATTGATGTTGCTTCCGCTTCAGGCAATTCCGACAGCAAGTCGGCAGCTTCGTCCGGGGCCATGCGCATGATGATTGGTACAACGCCTCTATTGCCTAACTCGTGCAATAGCTCGCGAGATATATCCGCTTCAAGTTCAGCCAAGACTTCCGAGGCGTTATCAAGGTCGAGCAAGCGAAAACAAGAAAGCCTTTCTTCCTTGTTCAATTCGGCAATTAAGACTGCAATGTCAGCCGGGTGCTGATCATTTAAAACGAGCCTAAGCCGCTGCCTGTCCGAAGCTTCCAACAACGAACGAATGGTTTCGACACTCAATTCGGTTTGCTCGGTTATCAACGTCCATCACCCGAAAAGACTTCCGGGTTAGATTATAACTTCATATGCGATTGGAAACATGCTAGCGAAGCAAGAGCTGCGAAGAGCAGGTTGCTGCGGAGCGGTAGCTTGTGCCGGAGGCGAGCGAAGGTGTAGTGGAGCGCAACCGGAGCTAAAAAGGATT
>JAKFVJ010000354.1 GCA_021732245.1 Candidatus Obscuribacterales bacterium
AAATCGCACCGCTGGAAAATCTTGTCCGTATTGTGCTAACAAGCGTGCCTGTAAGGACAATTGTCTCCAGACTCTTCATCCACTTGTTGCGGCGCAGTGGCATACGTCGAAAAATGGCAAGCTCAGGCCGTCCGATGTCACTCCCGGCTCCGGGCGGAAAGCCTTGTGGAAGTGCTCTGACGGGCATGTCTGGCAAGCTGTCATTTCATCGGTTGTAATCTCGCGAGTGCAGCGTCTAACAAATGGGTGTCCTACTTGCTACTTGAACGAGAAGAGTTCAAATTCTGCCAAGACAGCTAAGGGGCGCGTTGCCGCCGACCGGCGAGAAGCCGCGAGGGAAACGGCTCGTGATAATGAGAGTAAGCGTGAGCAGGAGATAAAGCGCAAATCGAAAACGATCATCTGACTTCTAGTCAAACACGAGTTTGACTTTGAAATCGGGCGTCAATTCTAGCTTCGCATCGTAGGTGCCGCTGCCGTCCTTCTTCTTGAATCCCTTTATCTTTTTTGTCTCACCCTCTTCGATGAGTTCTTCCATCTGCCGATCTGTTAGGCGTTTGCCAAATTGCTCGCGCCAGATCATGAACTTGCAGCCCTCTTGCCAGCGGCTGCAACCGGCGCCCTTCGTTGTTTCGCGCACTATCCCTTTTTTGCATTGCGGGCAGCGTCCAAATGATTCCGCCTCGCTTTGTACTGCACTTGCAAGTTGTGTGCTTTGATTTACGACATCCGGCAAGATGCGTTCAATAAGCTCGATGATGTTCTCTTCAAAGTCTCCAGCAGAGGCTTTTCCGTTTTGCACCTCGGATAGTTCCTGCTCCCAGAGTGCTGTCAGTTTCACGTCTTTTAGATCCTCGTGCACGTGCTCTATTAGGCCCTTGCCTTTTTCTGTTGGAACAAGCGACTTCTTCTGGCGCTCCACATAGCCCGTTTGCAGGAGCTTCTCTATTATCGCCGCACGTGTTGCTGGCGTGCCCAGTCCGCTTTGTTTCATGTAGCTGGCGAGATCCTCGTCGTCAATTTCTTGTCCGGCGTTCTTCATTGCAGTCAGAAGTGAAGCATCATCAAAGGGTTTTGGTGGGGAGGTCTTGCCTTCCTTTAGTTCCTCTTTTAGCTTTTTGATTTCTTGTCCTTGTTTCATCGCAGGCAAGCGTTGCGATTCTTCGCCCTCGTCTTTTTCCTTTGTCTTTGCCTCAAGCACGGTCCAGCCGGGGGCTTTGATGACCACGCCTCGGGCGCGGAAGCTGTGTCCTGCAATATCGAACATCGCTGTTGTTTCGTCACGGACTTCCGCCGGCAGAAAGATACTCAGAAATCTTGTGGTAACAAGTTCGTAGATCTTGCGCTGTTTATCCGGCAAGTCAGCCTGTGCTTCTTTGCCGGTTGGAATGATTGCGTGGTGATCTGTGAGTTTGGTGTCGTCAACGTAAGCCTTGCTCAGTTTGGGTTTTATCAGGGTGACAGTCACCTTGCCTGCTTGCAGTCCCTCTTTATCAAATGCATCAACTACAAGCTTTTCTGCATGACGTAGCAGGTTGTTCACGACTTTCGGCAAGTCTTCGACCATGTCTGTCGAGATGTGTCTTGATTCTGTTCGAGGATAAGACAGCAGTTTGTATTCTTCGTAGAGGCTCTGGGCAAGGTCAAGTGTCTGCTGCGCAGTAAAGCCGTAGCGTTTGTTTGCCTCCTTCTGTAAGGTCAGCAAGTCATACAAGCCGGGTGCCTTCGACTTCTTCTCGGCTGTCGTTACTGAGACTACAGTTGCACTATCTACAGTCTTTATCGCTTGCAATACTTGCTGCGCTGTTGATCGATCGGCGATTCTAGTTTCGTTTTCCTTGCTCAAGTAGCGCGCTGTAAAGCCAGGTTCAAGCGTTGCTAGCAGTTCGTAGAACGGTGTTGATCTAAAGTTGTCGATTTCTCTTTGGCGTTCTACAAGCAGTGCAAGTGTAGGTGTTTGCACTCGTCCTATTGTGCAAAATTGTTTGCTTGCAACTGTATAGGCTCGCGTGAAGTTGAGTCCGACGAGCCAGTCAGCATGCGCTCTGGCAGCGGCTGCGCGTGCCAGGTTGTTGAACTCACTTCCTGGGCGAAGTTTTGCAAATCCATCTTTAATTGCATCTGCCGTTAGTGAGCTTATCCAAAGTCGCGCAACTGGTTTCTTGCAGCCGCTCATTCTGTAGATGAGCCTGAAGATGTGCTCGCCTTCTCGTCCCGCGTCTGTTGCGCAAATGATCTTGTCAGTGTTGCTATCAAGAAAAAGTTTCTTGATCACTGAAAATTGCTGCTTGGCTCCATCTGCAATGCAGTACTTCCATTCATCCGGGATCATCGGCAAGACATCGAGCCGCCATGGCTTGCCCCAGTCAGCATCCATCTCTTCCGGGTCTGCGATGCGCACAAGGTGTCCGAAGGCATACGTGACTGCATAGCCGTTCCCTTCAAAATAGCCGTCTTTCTTAGTCTTTGCGCCAAGCACTGCAGCGATGTCTTTGGCAACCGAGGGTTTCTCGGCGATAACAACTTGCACCTGTTGCCCCCTTGGCTATCCGGCAAATTCATCTACAGTGTAAACTGATTTAATGCAAAAGGACTACGATGCCTACTACCAAATCCTCCGTCTGCCGGAAGGTTCCGGGCTTGCAGATGTCGAGTCCGCGTGGAAGCATTGGGCTCCTTTGATCCATCCTGACAATTATGTAGCAGGTCCGCTTCGTGACCGCGCTCAAAACGAGCTGGCGCAGCTCAATAATGCTCGTGACGAATTGCGTAACTGGTGGTCGTCGAACAGTCAGCCGCCGCCTACCAAAAGAATCTATGCTGCCGCTGGCGCTGCTGCGCCGCCTCCGCCGCCAGGACCAACAGAGAAGACCTGGCAAGAAAAGGCGTATGAAGAATGGAAAGATAAGCAGCAGGCTAATGCGGGGCAAGAGAAAAACTGGCGTGGCTATGCTCCGCCTCCCACGCCGCCCAAGCCCAAAGTGCCGTCCAAACCTTTTGGACCTAAGCCCATCGTAAAAGAATGGAATCACCATTGCTACGACCTTATGAATTCAAGTCGCGATGATGCGGCCGTTCCTTCGATGTTGCTTTGGGCTGGCGCATTCGTTGGACCGGGGCTTGTAGTGCCGTGTGTCTTAGCTTTTGTCATTCAGTTCTTCTTTGCTGAATTTCCTGGTTGGATCGCTTTTCTTGTCGTTGCTCCATTTGCGATAAATTTCTGGCGAAATATGTTCGCCGACAAAGACATCTACGCAATTGAAGTAAACCCCTACATTCAGCCTTGTTCGGCTCCGGCGCTTGAAGCAATGGAGAAGGTCACAAGGCTCATTGATGGCAAAGTTTTTGAAGGGCAGAAGTGGGACCTTGCAACATCTGACTTAGATCCTGACGACGACATACTTGCTAAAGACTGGACGGTGAGCTTCAAGTCAGGCGAGAAGGCGTTGAAGATAAAGCTCAATGTGCGCATACGTCAATCCGATCAGCCATACTTGTCGATGGTCTCTTACTGGTTCGATATTGATGCGCCACCAGGTATGCGCATCCCTGTGGCAAAGGTCGTGAAAAGCACTGATGAGGCTCTCTGGCGAGGACTTAAAGCGTGAGAACACTTGAAGAAGAAACGCTCTACTATGCAATCGCATGCTTCATTGTCTTCGGAGTTCCTGTCATTGCATTTTTCTCCTGGCTCAAATGGGACGAGAAGAAACGCGCTAAGCAGCAGCTTGAGAAGAGCGATGAAGAGTACCGTCAGAAGTATGGCGAGCTGGCCTATCAGGAGATGCTCAAGGATCGAGCGCGCAACAAGAGCATGGTCTTTAGTTCAGTAACTAATTCTGTCAGCTCCGGTGTGTGGTACAGCCGGGTCTCTGTGGACAAGCTTCCGCAGCTCATCGAGCTGAACCATGCTGAGGCCCTTATTGGCACACCACCACATCGATTGGATCAGCTTGCGCAAACTGCAAGCAATCAAATGACTTTAAGTGGAGAATGGTCTTATCCGAAGAATGCCGAGATTACGACCATCGCGACGCTTCAATTGGATTTTGCTCCTCAGGCAGACGGGCGAACTGGTGTTCGCTACAACTACACGGTCTCTCCGCAAGATGATCCGTTTGCGGCGCAGCTCATGAAAATTACTAACTTCTGGCTCCAGAACCTCATCGAGAAGGCGACCTGATCATGGAAATAATCGGCATTGCAATAGCTCAGTTGCTCTTCCTCGGTGGCGCCGTGGCCTTTGTCGTTTGGGTCACCACAAAGCTTGGAAACAAGGACAAAAGACCCGGTGTGGAACAAGAGCCCGAGCTGCTCAAAGGCATCAAGGGCATCTTCGAGAAGCTGCCGGGGCTCAGTCCGGAGGACCGTGAGATAGGAGAGAACAAAGGCACCTTCTATACGACGGCGCCTTTTGAGAACGTCTGGGAGAGGTTTGTCGATATCTTCACTCGCCATCCTATATCACACGACCCGAAGTTTAACTGGCGAGACATCAAGACTGACCTTCCCTACAGGCGATTCATTATGAGCGCCAATTGGAAGGAGCAGTACACGCTTGTGGCGCCGCCGCCGGCGCACGACACCAAAATGGAGAACCTCATTAGTGTCTCCTGTACATTGAAATTTGAAGAGCTTGAAGCTGGTGGCACAGCCATCCACTTCGATTACGACATCAACAGGTTCGATATCAACGCTGAGAAGCTGAAGCGCGAAACTAACAAGCGGCTACGTGCAGTCTGTCTGCAGATGACTCAAGACCCGTCGCGCGGAATTCCCTTCTAGTCCAGTTCTTGGCTTGCGGGCATCTAGTTCACCTGGGCTTTTTTCGTTTTCTAAGTATAAGGGGTTTGCGCCACCGCGTGGCAAGCACCATC
>JAKFVJ010000377.1 GCA_021732245.1 Candidatus Obscuribacterales bacterium
GGGATTCGAAAGGAGGGTTCATTTGAAAACGATGCGATTTAGGACTGTAAGTTCCCAAAATCATGTGTTTTCACTAATTTTATAGTTGCCAGTAGCGTCCCTCACGCCATATTCCCTACCGATCTGCTTGAATAGAGTAGTGCTAGTTACACAGGAGTGTTCTCATGGCGCTACCACCTTTAATCATGACTGACAGTCACTATAAGGATCGCTTGTTTGCGCTCGATTCGCCGGACAAAATCCCCTCTCATTGGAGAGGGACACCCTTTGAAGGGCTTATCAATTCTCACAACTTCGGTATGGGGATTGAGTCAACAGGCAAACCGCAGCTTTTAATCGCTACCTGTATTGAGTTTCGCTATGCTTTGCCGGTGCCGCGCATGCATGCCTATGTCATTCGCCGTGCTTCCGGTCGTCTAAACGGCTCGGAATTTTCCGTTGCCTATGCCATTGCCAAAGGTGTAAGGCACCTGGCGCTAATTGGTCACAACGATTGCGGCATGACTCAAGTCCAGCCAAATAGAGACGGCATGATAAATGCGCTCGTTGAAGAAGGCTGGCACCCGGATCGCGCTGAAGAGTTTTTTGACTATCATGCCGGCCGCTATTCAATAGCCGATGAGCTTGATTCTCTGGAAAGAGAGTACATAAGACTCAAGCGTCTGTTCCGCCGTTTAAAAATAGCGCCTCTTTTCTATTCATTGGCCGACAATAAACTTTTTGTGCCGCAATGGTATCTGGACTTGAAGGCTAAGGGTGGATTGAAGCTTGGCGATGAAGTGGCTGACGAAGAGCTGCTTTCGGTAACCTAATTACCAGGACAGTCCTTGGATTTGACTGTCGAGTTCAAGACGAATTTTGGCTGCGGACTCTTCTGTTAGAACACCGGTTCGAACAAGATCAGTGAGCGCGTCTTTTTGCAATTCAAGTACATGGCGTTTAGTCGACATTTCTTCCAAAGCGCGCAGTGATTCATCGGTTAGATGAATCTCCTCCATTCTTTCAGTCAGTTGCAATTGTTTTTCCACCAACTCATCATGCAACTGTTTGCAGACGACATCGGAGACTGTTCTCGATCTTTGTAGCTGGGAAATGTAATCCATTGCCCGAACATTCATTATGATCTGTGCCTTCAGACGCTGGTGGTCTTCGATTGCTTTGTCTGGTTTGGCTATCTTCAAGAATTTGGCCAGGCTTTCAAGTGTTAAACCAGGAACAAGCAACGTGAAAAGAACAACGCCGAAAGTCAAAACGACCAAGATGTCTCTTTCTGCGTAATTAGAAGGCAGACTCAAGGCAAGCGCCATGCACAAGGCTCCACGCACGCCGCCCCAAACAAGGATATGTCGCCAACGCCAGGAGATGTATCCCGATTGCTTTGGCAGCAAAAGCGAAAGTGAATAAATTGCAACTGCTCGCCCGATTATTACAGTGGGTATGGCAATTGCCAAAGGTATTAGGTATTGGGCAAACAGCTCAAGCTTGATTTGCATGCCGATAAGCAAAAACACAAGTGAATTAACGACAAAAGCCGCATATTCCCAAAATGAGTTGACGGCAAGTCTTGTTGATGATGACATAGCTGTGTGACTGCCGTAATTGCCCAAGACAATACCTGCGCTGATCACTGCCATTACCGGCGACACATTGAATTGTTCAGCCAATAAATACGAACCATATGCCACTATTGTTGTTAGCATGGTTTCTAACAAGTGATCGTCAAACAGGCGAATAAGTTTGGTTGAGCCAAAACCGAGGGCGCAACCAACTGCAGTTCCACCAATTATTGAAAAAAAGAAATCAATTATTGTTTTGGGAACAGAGGGTACAGTGCCTGCCAAAATAATTGCTAACGTTAGCTGGAAAAGGGCGACGGCAACGCCATCGTTGAACAGACTCTCGCCCTCAATGAGTAACGATAACCTTTTGCTTATGCCCATTTTTCTAAAGAGAGCAATCACAGAAATTGGATCAGTTGCAGCAATCATCGCGCCAAAAAGAAATGCCGCTGAAATACTTAGACCAGCAAAGTAATGCATTCCGAATCCGCAAAGCAACATAGTGATAAGTACGCCTAGAGTTGCAAACAGCCCTATAGGTAGCGCGTTGGATTTTAATTCTGAGAGATCGATATTCCATGATGCCTCGAATAGCAAAGCGGGCAGACATATGAGCAATATAAGATCCGGAGTCATCTCAAAGCGCGGTAGAAAATCGGCTAAACCAATTATCAGCCCAACAATAACTAAAGCTATGGCGTATGGCACTTTAATCCACTTAACAGCAATACCCACAGCCATAGCAACTGTGAGGAGAATCACCAGCAGATCAATGTGAAGTGTTGGATGCATTGCTAAAGCTTCCCAGCCTGCCGAACGCTTATGTGGAACTAGACTTCATTATGACAGACTCTACGAGTAGCCGATAAAGGTTGTCGGCTATAGTGCCTAGGCTATTAGCGACCGGTAGAGCTCTTCATATTGCATTGCCATCCGTTCTTTGCTGAATAATTCGCTGGCGCGCTTGCGGCAGTCTGCATGTGATATTTTCTCGACTTCGCCGAATCGCTTCACTATCTCGTCAGGAGTCGAAGCAACAATGCCTGTTTCGCCGTCAGAAATTACTTCTTTTACTGAGCCTCTATCAAGTGCTGCAACGGGGGTGCCCGATGCAAGTGCTTCGGCCATTACTAAGCCGAATGGTTCGGCAAATGCGATAGGATAAATCACAGCGATTGCTTTGCTGTATAGTTCAGTCTTCGCGGCAAAGTCAGCCTCGCCGACAAATTCAATCAGTGGGTTGTCGAGGCGAGGTTTTATTTCCTTGTCGAAATAGCTCTGATCAGTTACATCAACTTTGCCAACGACTTTTAGGGGCAGTCCCAGTTTAACGGCAATATCAATTGCCACAGCTGTTCCCTTGTCCGCTGACACGCGACCAAGAAAGAGCAAGTAATCGCGCTTCTCATGGCCGTTGCGGTACATGAATTGATCAACATCAATACCGTTGTAGATTACGCGCGCATAATTGAGAATGTCAGGATAATTAAGACGTTTGTATGCTTCGCTGATAGCTACATAGGGCATTTGTTTGTAGGCTAAATAGATTTCACTACAATAATCCGCCACTAAATTGTGATTAGTCGTGACTACGGGACATTTCAATGTATCGAGAAACGGCAAGGCTTGATAGCCCATGTGATTATGGATAATGTCAAATTCCGATTGCATTTCTTTTACTTTTAAGAGGCTTCTTATGTCATATGCCGGCCATCGGTGAATAGGTACTAAGTCTCTATTTCGCAGCGAGGCAGAGGTTACGCTGACTAAATTTGCATTTGTCGTCGAATCGCCTGAAGCAAATAGAGTAACCTCATGACCGTTTTCCACGAGTTGTTCGGTTAAAAGACTTACTACCAATTCGGTGCCGCCATAACCTGTTGGAGGTACTGTCTCGGTTAATGGTGCCACTTGGGCAATTCGCATTTCTAATTCCTCTTAGCTTTCAATAATTACTCGCAGATCACCGGATTTCTTGAGAATTTGGCAATAGGTAGAGCCGTTTTCTGCAGTCAGTCCTAAATCCAGACTTGCTTTGCCGACGCGAATATCATGAATGACAATTGACTCCAACCAATCAGGAATAGACGGTTCGACAATGCGAATTCGTTTGTTGCAGGCATCCGGCAATATGTTCATACAGGTCTTTAAAAACTGGAATATGCTGCCGGCAGCCCATGCTTGTGGGGAGCACGACACTGGATAATTGATGGGTCCTGTTGCTTCCTGCCGTTTAAATCCGCAGAGTAATTCCGGCAAGCGGTAATTTGGCTGATAGACGGCAACCTCGAAAAGCTCTTGCATTATCTTGTGAAATTCAGCCGTGTGTCCAACCTTACGAAATCCTTCGGCAATCATGGCATTGTCGTGGGGCCAAACAGATCCGTTGTGATAGCTTATTGGGTTATAGGAAATTTCCGATGACGACAAAGTACGAATGCCCCAACCTGTGTGTAACTCGTCAGTCATTAATCTTTCGGTAACAAGTTTTGCCTTGTCATCATCGAGAATTCCTGTGGCAAGCAAGTGTCCCGGATTGGATGTAAGTACTCCGACTTGTTGGTTTTCTGAATCAAGAGCCATGGCAATGTATTGCTGTGCCTCCATCCAAAAATCTTTTTGAAACATACTTTTGAGTTCGTCTGCTTGCAGGATAAGCCGATTGCTCAATGTCTTGTGCCCGAGAATTTCAGCAATGCGTGCTAGTTCTCTGCGAGCGGCGTACAAATATCCTTGTGCTTCGCACAAAGCAATGGGTGATTTAGCCAGTCTGCCGTCAGTGTGCATGACGGAATCATCGGAGTCTTTCCATCCTTGATTGATCAATTCCTGCGGTCCCATGCTGTGATAGCTAATGTAGCCGCCGTCTGTTGTTTCATCCAGCCATTGCAAGGCAAGTCTTACGGCTGGCCACAGCTCTTGAGCAAATTCGAGGTCGCCAGTCCAATGCACGTATTCGCAGAATAAAAGCAGCCACAATTGCGTTGCATCGACTGTGCCGTAATAAGGCGAATGTGGGATTTGTTTGCTGCGTACTAGTTCACCCAGACGCAATTCGTGCATTATTCGTCCTGGGCGTTCTGCCGTGAAGTCATTGTGCTTTTGACCTTGGTATTTAGCAAGTATTTCAATGCATTCACGTGCTAAATCCGGAGCAAACGGCAAGAGTTGTGAGGCAGCAATGGCCGAGTCTCTGCCGAATACCGCGCAATACCAGGGCACGCCGGCAGCTATGCCAAATCCTCGTGGGGTTGCTTGTCTTAGTATGTAAATGTCCCTCAAGCTACGTTGAA
>JAKFVJ010000448.1 GCA_021732245.1 Candidatus Obscuribacterales bacterium
CTAGTAGTCTTGCGGCTTTCTTCATCCGCATTGATTATTTGCTCCAAGCTAGGCTTAGAAACGAAATTCGTTTTATTCAAAACTCTCTCGATCAGTTCAGGAATTTCCATGAACTTAATGCGTCCTTTTAAAAATGCGTCAACAGCAATTTCGTTGGCAGCATTCAAGACGCAAGCAGAAGTATCTTCCTTAGATGCAACTTCTTTAGCCAATCGTAAACACGGGAAGCGATCATAATCAGGCTCTTCAAAAGTAAGACTTCCCAGCTTGATCAAATCCAGCGGTGGCACTTCCGAAGACGACACACGCTCAGGATAGAAAAGCGCGAAGTGAATCGGCAATCGCATGTCAGGCAATCCCATTTGTCCGACGACTGAATTATCAACAAACTCCACTGCCGAATGCAAAATAGATTGCGGGTGAATAATTACTTTGATGCGCTCCGGCTCGATATCAAACAACCAACGCGCTTCAATTACTTCCAGACCTTTATTCATCAAAGTCGAAGAGTCAATTGTTATCTTTGCGCCCATCGCCCAATTTGGGTGACGCAGCGCATCTTCAACACGAGCTGCTGCAATCTTATCCTTATCCCATGTTCTAAATGGGCCACCAGATCCTGTGAGCCAAATTTTCTTGATGTCTTTGGATTGATAGCCTGACAATGATTGGAAAATTGCAGAATGTTCGCTATCGACAGGAACAATGTTGGCACCATACTGTTTAGCCATCGGCATGATGACGCTACCGGCTGCCACCAATGTTTCTTTATTGGCTAGAGCAATGGTCTTACCGGCACGCACTGCGGCTGCTGTCGGTTTCAATCCTAAAAATCCGACTACCGCTGTCACCAATGTCTCGACATTGGGATGAGTGGCGACCGCTATCAGTCCTTCGTCGCCAAAGACAATTTCGGGAAGCTCTTTCATGCAGGTAAGCTGCCCAGCTACTTCCTTGGCTGCCTCAGCTGTCGGCACACAGATGAGTTCGGGCTTAAATTCAATGACCTGCCGGCAAAGCTCCGGCAAATTCTTTGAGCCAGCGGCCAACGCCACGACCTTCAATTCAGCAGCCTGAGCCCGCGCGATATCGAGCGTCTGGCGTCCGATAGAGCCTGTAGAGCCTAGGATGGCAATGCGCTTCACGGAGAGACCTTATAGACGGTTACAAAGGAGCATTTTAGCTCGAAAGCGGTGGCGTCTAGATGAGTCAAAGCTAAGGCAGGAGCTCAGGAAGCGGGCGCCCATTAAGGAACTTCAAAGCCCCGGAGTCCAGCGACACTTTCACAAAGGTTATAGCTGCCTTGAGGTTACGCGCCTGGTTGTTAGTCCGCCCATAGTCGGCGTACGCCTTCAGACTGTCAGACGATTGAATGGCCTTATCCAATTCCCCTACGGCTGCGTTGATATACGCACTTGCAGGACTGCCATCTTTAACGCTGAATACCAACTCGCCGTTTTCATTCTTTGAGAGAATCATTTGGGAAGCTCTGGACAGTTCGGCAACAGCCAATTGCAATCTCAATTTCGGATCCGGATTGCGGGTGCCTTCAATATAATCGTGCATGGCACCAATCTGATCGTCAGTCATATTTCCGACTTTGTCTGCTATGCCGGACATCATTCGAAGAACACCCATCGGATTTTTTCCAGTCTCAAAATTCATGGAATCAGTGATATTGGACAAGTAATGATATTGATCTGGAAGCATTGGACGACCGACAACTTTTTGCTGTTCAACATTAGTGAAAGCCGGAGTTACTTCCAAATGGCTCGGCTGAGTTTTGACCGGAGCCTCAACTTGTCTTTGTCCAGCCAACCACTGGTCAACATTCTTTCTCTGCACTTCGAGATCGTAAGACGGACCTACCGCGCGATGACCATTTCCATCGATGGTCTCAAGGCGCGCCCACTTCTGCGCCTTGTTGAAGTAGTGACGGGCATAGTTATCGTCGCCGCTTACTTTGAAGAAGAAATAGCCTTTGTCATCCTTGCTGAAATTCAACGTATCGCCGGTACGAGCGCTGGTGACATCAATGGTTGGCTGCAATTGAGCCTGCTCAGACTTCTGCGCAGCCGTAGAAAGCTTGCGCTGTGTATCTTGAGATTCGTAAGCCAACCAGGAGCCGGATACTTCCGACTTCCAGGCTAAAGCGCTCGGCTGGCTAAACTCGTTGAACTCACTCATTCGGTAGGCACACTAGTCCAATATTGATTTATTAAATGGTCTACATTTTCGCCTTATTAGTAAATGGGAAAAATACGTAGTAGGCGCCTACTGTTGCTCAGAAGTTACATCGGTGAAAGAATATGCAGAATGTCTAAAGTCCGCCTCTGTTTACTAGCATTTTGCCTCTGCCTCGGGCTGACCACTCCAACTCAATCCAGGCAAGAGAAGACGCCGCTTACGCCCGAGCAATACGCCAATAAGCTCAAAAGCTTTTGGGATAAAGCGTATAGCAAGAAGGGTTATTTCGGTGGAACTGAACCAGATGGATTCTTTGCTGATGAGTTAACCAAGTTGAGACGCGGAAAATTGCTTCTGCCGGGAGAAGGCGAAGGACGTAACGCCGTCTACGCAGCAAGTCGTGGCTGGTATGTCGACGCATTTGATTTCAGCGCCAAAGGCAAAGACAAAGCAATAGCACTGGCTAAATCCAATGGAGTGTCCTTCAACTACTGGATAGCAGATTTTGCAGAACCGCATACACCGAAAAACTTTTACGACGTAATTGCCATCATTGACTTGCCTACAATGCCCGATATCCGCCACAAAGGGTTTGCAGTTGTTCGCGATAGTCTTAAACCAGGCGGGCTAGTTATCTATGAAGGATACGTACCAAAACCAGGTGAAATATTCTGGGCATCGCGCGATGAACTAAAAAACGAATTTGCGGGATACAAATTTACAACTCTAACAACACACAATGCCGTCCGCTTCCACGAAGGCACAAATCATATTGATCTCGTGGTGCAAATGGTCGCGAGGAAATAAAACGGACAAATGGGCGCATGCAATGCGCCCCTACAATATTGCAAGGGCGTTGCGGAACGTTTCACCAACCACTAGGGAATCGTTAGGTTCTCTCGTTGACTTCTTTTGTTAGACGCTCGACGAATTCGGTGAAGGGGATGGTGCCGAGGTCGCCGTCGCGGCGGTGGCGGACGGCTACGGATTTGGATTCGAGTTCCTTGTCACCGACTACGAGCATGTATGGGATTTGCTCGACTTGAGCTTCCCGGATACGGTAGTTGATGCGTTCGGAGCGGTCATCCAGCTTCACGCGGAAGTCGCGGGCTTGCAATTGGTCGTGCAATTCGCGGGCGTATGCTTCGTGCCTGTCGGAAATTGGCAGCACGGCAACTTGTGTCGGTGCCAGCCAAGTTGGGAAGACACCTGCATAGTGCTCGATGAGACCGCCGACAAAGCGCTCCAACGAACCCAATACTGCACGGTGCACCATGATTGCTTGATGGCGCTCGCCGTCTTCTCCGATGTAGGTTACATCGAAGCGTCTGGGTAAGTTGAGGTCGACTTGGACAGTCGGTCCTTGCCATTCGCGACCAATTGCATCGTAGAGTTTGATATCGATCTTCGGCGCGTAGAATACTCCGCCACCTTCATCTATCTCGTAATCGCGACCGCGAGATTTAAGCGCTGCTTCCAAAGCATTGGTCGCCATCGTCCATTCTTCATCAGTACCAATGTATTTTTCCGGACGAGTTGATAGATAGGCTTTGTAGGTATAACCAAAAGTATCCATCATCATCTCGATAAGATCGAGAATGCCATTGATTTCTGATTCGAGTTGCTGCGGCGTGCAGAAGATGTGCGAGTCATCTTGGGTAAATCCGCGTACGCGCAACATGCCATGCAAGACGCCTGATCTTTCATAGCGATAGACAGTACCAAGTTCTGCAAAACGCAATGGCAGATCACGATAACTATGCAGACGCGACTTGTAGATCATGATGTGACCTGGACAATTCATTGGCTTGACGCGATATGGCAAACCATCGATGTCCATCGATGAGTACATGTTTTCGCCGTATGACTCCAAGTGACCACTTATCTTGTACAAGTCTTCGCTGGCAATGTGCGGCGTAAATACAAATTGATAACCACGGCGCTTGTGCTCGGTCCGCCAGAAGTCTTCAATGATGGTACGCACAGTTGCAAGATTCGGATGCCAGAAAACTAAACCGGGACCAACCTCTTCGTGTTGCGAAAATAGATCCAGTTGTTTCGACAATTTTCTATGGTCACGCTTTTCAGCTTCTTCCAAGCGATGCAAGTAGTCATCTAAGTCACTTTGTTTCCACCAGCAGGTGGCGTAGATTCTCTGAAGCTGTTCGCGCTTCTCGTCGCCTCTCCAATAGGAGCCGGAAACCTTAAGTAATTTAAATGCTTTGATAGCACTTGTGCTTGGCAGGTGAGGTCCACGGCAAAGGTCATTCCAAATTGTTTTGCCGTCTTTGTCCTGCATCAAGTACATAGTCGGCGAATGGTCACGGTGCTCTTCAAGAAGCTCAGCTTTGAACTTCTCGCCTTGGCTCTTAAATTCAGCAATTTGCTTATCGACATCAGGAATTTGATGGCGGACAAGACGCTGGTCCTCGGAAGCAATGCGCTTCATTTCGGCTTCGATTTTTTCCAGATCTTCCGGTGTTAAAGGATGACCCTTAATCTCAAAGTCGTAGTAGAAGCCATCTTCAATAGTTGGTCCAATGGCAATTTTTGCCTCTGGGAAAATCTTCTGAACAGCCTCAGCCATAACGTGGGCTGTTGAGTGTCGAAGCAGTTCAATGGATTCGGCATCGTCAGGTGTGAGG
>JAKFVJ010000241.1 GCA_021732245.1 Candidatus Obscuribacterales bacterium
AGGCGGCAGCCGCTTTAGCGTTGGTGTCTTGCACGATGGCGAATGCCGTGATGAAACGAGCGATTTCGTCTATGCCGGTTTTGGACAACGCACCTTCCTTCTTGAGGATGTTGACGAAATGGACGATATCGTCATCGGAAGGAATGAGCGACTCCGATGCGGTAAACTCAGTCCAGCGCTGATTAAGGCGACCGTTCTGACTTGCTGCTTGGCGAGCAACGGCAATTTTCTTCATTGCCTCCGCGACGGAGTACACGATACGGTTGCGTATTGGTGTCGCCAGTTGCGCGCAGGTGTAGATGGAATTGGAGTATTCCGTCTTGCCTGTGGCTGTGTTTACGACTCTCACACCATGTTCACTCAATTGGACTTCGAACGATTTGTCTGGGCTTTCCTTCTTAAGCCAGTCGGCTTGGAGTCTTCCGT
This sequence comes from Candidatus Obscuribacterales bacterium, assembly GCA_021732245.1. Taxonomy (GTDB): domain Bacteria; phylum Cyanobacteriota; class Vampirovibrionia; order Obscuribacterales; family Obscuribacteraceae; genus SBAT01. The sequence continues at coordinate 427 of JAKFVJ010000241.1, forward strand.
AGAAGCGGGCGAGCAAGGTTTGATTGTCGTTGATGTTTGTCATAAGGCGATTGCCCTCCTGGTGTGGGTCATACGGTGGAACTTGGTGCGTAACTGTTCAGCGAACGTCACCCTGAGTGAAACGAAGGGTCTCGCAAGTTGAGTTGTGAGATTCTTCGCTTCGCTCAGAATGACGTTTCAGTTGTGTGCTATGCGAGGCGTTCCTCCAACTCTTGGCAGAGGCGTGCGATCTCCATGTAGAGAGTGATTTCGTAACCGCTGTATGGGGATGGATTTCTGGATAAGCGAAAGTATTTCCGGGTTTCGACCAACTGTTTACGTTGGAATTTCCTGTCCGTTAACTTCAGCGCATTGCGCAAATTGTCAATGCGATCGGCAAACTTGACCAAGCGAGGTTCCGGAGGACCGTTGAGGATTAGGTCGTAATACAACTGATGTTCTTCCTCGGTCATTTTTGGTTGTTTGGTGACAGCGTTGACATGATCAGCAGCTACGCCGAAGTGTTTTCGAATCATTTCCAACGTCACTCGACCTTCGCCGTCTTCAATGACGTCGTGCAAGAGTGCAGCTGTCAGTATTGCTGGTTCGGTTATGCCAACTTCTTCAGCCAGTATCAACATCACGCGCATCGGGTGGATGACGTAAGGCTGAATGGCTATACCCGGTTCAGCTTTGCGAGTTTGTCCTTCATGTGCTATGTGTGCAAGGGAGTACGCAAGCGAAAGATTCACCTTTGTTTCTTCATCCCTCGTGTCGCAGTAGTCCGTGAAATCTTTGAGGATTTCGTTGTAGTCCAATTTGAATGTATTTTTCATGTGTGACTCCTTGAGGTTGAAGAAGAGGGTTAGCCTAGGGTGAACGGAACGAGGAATGTGAGCCCGAAGATGCAAGCTGCGAGCTTTTGACGGGCTTCTTCGGAGTCAAAGCTGAGCTGTTCTGGAAACTGCTCGGCGATGAATCGCATCGGCCATGTGAAAAGGTCGGACATGTATTTGGCAAGCCCGACTTTCAGGATGCCTTTGACATAGAAGATGAGGTAGATGCCGAGCGTGCACACGGTGAGGATGAGGAGCTTGAGTATTTGATACGTCCAGTGCAGCCAAGTCATAAACAAGCTGCAGAAGGCGATGATGAATGCCCAGAAGAAGCCACCTTTGAAGTTGACTCCTTCTATCTTTTGGAATGCGGTCAGGAACAGGATTGCTGTGAGAACTGTCGTCATTGGAAATCTCCTTGTTAGGTAACGTCGAAGCCAAGCTCTTGCAGAAGCAGGATGACCAAGAAAAGTCCCACCGGGAGGAGGGCGCTGAAAATCACTATGAAAACGGGTGATGTGAACATATCTAGCCTCCGTAGGCTCTATCTAAACGAGTGCGAGTGTGATTTTGTATTCGATGGTGACTCCATACTCTTCGTGGATGACGTAAATAACGACTGAGTCTTTGGTCTCAAAGGAGAGGGAAACACGTCCGAGATTGGTCGTGCCATACTCTTGCCACTGTGTAGGCACGCTTACGTAAACGTGTTCCGGACCCCACTCCTCGACAAATGCCTTCAGGACTTGGCAGAGGAGTTCTTCGTCTTCCGGATTGCGAAACATGCTGTTCTGTTTGTTAGGTTGTTGATTGTTGTTTTGCATTATTCATATCCTCCATGGGGTTTATCGTGAAAAGTGACGCAAGGGTGGCAGTGAACCACCGATTCCGAAGAATCCTCATGCTGAGCATGGCGATGAGCCCAGCAACATTGCTGCTGCTGGGCTGGTGTGGTTGGCTAATGGAACTAGCCTTCGAGTCCGGCTTTGTTCTTCTCGGCGACGTAAGCTTTGTTCGCTTCAAGGACAGCATCATCGTCATCCATCTGGTCGAGCGGGCGCCAGACTGTGCGCAGATTGTCCAATCCTGCGTCTAGTGTTTTTAGTTCTGAGTTGATTGAATTCAATCGCTTGATCAACCACTCAGTCTCCGACGCAGCATCAGTCAGCCCGCGTGACTCAAGATCCGCTTTCAGCAACTCAAGAGCGCCGACTTTTGCGAGCAAATCTTTCGAACTTAGGTTTTGAATTCCGTTGTAAACTCCACTCATGCTTGTACCTCCTGCGTAAACTTTTCAAAATGGTCGCGCCAGGCATGGAATCGAACCAGCAAGCGGCCTCCCAGCCACCACAACCATGTCCTAGTCAGGTTTTATCCTGGTAGTTCTAGCGCGATAGAAAGAAGCAGCATGTTGCCACGCTGCTTCTTGTGCAACTTGGTTAGTCCTCCATGTTGCGAGTGTTCATGTTGCGGTACTTATTGAGGTCCTTGCGGGACTTCTTGCGTGTGCGGCTGTTTTGAGCCTCCACGGTACCGCCATGAGCGCCGCCGCCTGTGTAGGCAGGGTTGTAACCTTGTTCGATTCTATAGTCGCGGTCGGCGGCTTTCTCGAACTTGCGTTGCTGTTCGCTTGTGATTACCATTTTCTTTTGCTTTTTCTTTTGGCGAGTCTCGTGAGACTTTTGCTTAGCCATGATTTGTTACTCCTTGTTGGGTTGGTTGTGCATTGTTCTGATGCCACCACTGCCGCATCCACGAGCTTGAACCGTGATGCGGCTGCTCTTGGCTGTCGGTTTTGATGGCGTTGGCAGTCCGTACGTACCGGTTTTCCAGTCGTAAACGAACTGCTTTTCGAGACCTATGGGCTTGCGTTGCTCGGTACGCTCTCGTTGCATGAGAGGGTACGAGCCAGGCTGGTGAGTGACAATCTTGCGCCAGCTCGGCTCGATGCCGTGCTTGCCGTATGGATTGTCACTGTAAGCCCAGAAGTCTGTTTCTGGTTCACACAGAGCGTGCTGATACTTGTTGTTTTTAGCAAGATGTATGTCCGTTGTTTTTCTCCAGTTGAAGACATAGCCGAGCGCCTGCAATTCGTTCTTGGCCGCCTTCAGGGTGCTGTGTTTCAACACGCGTGATGGTTCGGTCAACTCCTGCTTTTGAAGTGCGGACGAGGCATCCCGATATGTTTTGAACATATTCGGGCTGTCGTTGCGGCGCTTCTCCCAGCCGTCGAAGCTATTGCCATAGCGGCGCAATGGCAAAAACTTCTTGTTTTTCAACTTGCGAAAGCGGCGGTTGTAGGGTTGTTTGTGATCTGTCAAACGCTGTTGCGCTTCGTGCAGACCGGACCAGTGTGATCTATAGTCGTCCCAGTAGTCATGCTGGCTTTCCAGAAGCTCTTGCTCCATGTCGAGGATTTCGGCATGCAACTCCCACAGGTTAATCCGTGTTGATTGCAGCGTGTTGGTGAAGTACTGCTCTTCCTCGGGAGAGAAGAGAGCAGAAGAAGGAGCAGGGGCATTCAGTAATTGCAACATCAAGACCTCCTTGTCTTTTTGGGGTTCTGTTTTCTTTGGTTGAATGATTCATTCGCTTATCTACGAGTGAGTTTTGCGACAGACTCGTCGAACGCAGTGTGGCTGCTGATGTCTACCTGCAAGAGAGGCTTTTGGAAAAAGTCCCCTTGAAGGCAGCGGTCTTCGTGCGTGAAGAGCCAGTAAGCAGGTGTTGTACGATCGTTGTCGACCGTAAATGAGCAGTGTTGTTGTGTGCCTGTCTCAATTGCGTTTGTGCTGAGCAGTTCGAACAGTGGAGCGAAGATGTATTCTCGAGCTACGGACTCGGACACTTTCTCTATTCGAGTCCACTTTGCTTTGCCGTTGTTTGTTCGTACCAACACTTCTTTCTCAAGCATTGCGACGAAATCACTAGCCCACCCGAGATTTAGCTTGTGAACATTCAAAGCCCAAACCTCTGCGTAGAAGAAGATTTCTCGCTGTATTGCCCCGCGTACGGTCTTGGTGAAACCGTCCCGTCTTGGATACTGCGCAAGCACTCGATCCAAAAGGTCGCGGTGAAATTTCGCTTCCTTTGCGGCAGTTTCGAACTGTTGTGCGTCGAGTTGTTTGGATGAGTAGTTGTATTTCTGTCTTTTCATGAGTCCTCCGTAGCTTGGTCAATGGGTGGTACTGCTGTATTACTGAAAGCTGCTCAAGCTGAGCTTGAGTGTGCGGGCGCTTTTGTTTTTTGCTCGCACTGTCGATAGTTCGGTCTGTAGGGATGTAATTTTGGATTGTTGAACTGACACCTTGCGCTCAAGCGATTTGCGCAGGTTTTGCTCTTCAGTGATTTTGGTTTTGAGCTTGTTAACTTCGCCATTCAGCGAGTGCACCCACCGCCAGCAATGCATGAGTTGATTGTTAGTGGCGAAGAATGTGAACGCAGCGAGGAAAGCGGCCACATAGGGGTGTCCGCAACTTGCTGCGATGAGGGCGCATATAAGTGCAATCATTCAGGTAA
>JAKFVJ010000508.1 GCA_021732245.1 Candidatus Obscuribacterales bacterium
GTCCTTGTTTGGCACCACAAGAAAGGCAGAACAAATCAGAAGCTCTCACTTCAGTGGCACAAGAGTGACAAACAACGGCTTCCGTTGGATTTGGGCCGGCAAAATCCATTTTGCGTGCGTGCCCACACTTGCGGCAGAATTTTGCGTTGTCTCTGTTTTCAGTTGAACAACTCGGGCAGGTATAAGCTTTGGTTGAATCTGTGTTGCTCATTGGTTTTTCCTTTTTAGAATGCCATGGCCATATTCAATAAAATGGATGCCGTTATTTCTGTGCCGGTTATTTTGATGCCAGCTTAACTAAGCGCTTTTGTGCAGCAACAAGGGTTTCATCCTTGCGGCTGAAGCAGAAGCGGACGTATTTATGACCTTTTTCATCTGCAAAAAAGCTGGAACCGGGAACGACCGCAACGCCTATGTCCTGAACTAAATGCTGAGTAAATTCAACATCCGTCTTGTAGCCGTATTTGCTGATCTCAGTCATTACGTAATAGGCACCTTGCGGTTTGAAGTATTTGATACCAGATTCATCCAGTATCTTGAGCATGGTATCACGTTTTTTCGTGTACTCACGAGTTAAATCCTGGTAGTAGCGCTCAGGTAGTTTAAGAGCAGTGACTGCAGCACGCTGCAGAGGGGCAGGAGATCCAACTGTCAGAAAATCGTGCACCTTACGAATGGAAGAAGTTAAATCAGAAGAGGCAATTGCCCAACCCACACGCCATCCGGTAACGCTGTAAGTCTTGGATAAACCGCTAATGGTTACGGTCAAATCTTGCATGCCGTCAATGGTGGCAATTGAGATGTGCTTTAAATCGTCATACAAAATATGTTCGTAAATCTCGTCCGTTATTGCCAGCACACCCCACTTTTGGCAAAGCTTGGCGATGAGTTCTAGCTCCTGGCGGTTGAAGACTTTACCAGTGGGGTTATGAGGAGTATTGATAATAATTGCCCGTGTTTTGGAATTGAAAGCGGCTTCCAATTCCTTCTCGTCAAACGTCCAATCAGGTGTGCGCAGAGTTACATATCTTGGTGTAGCACCGGACAAAATTGCATCCGGTCCATAATTTTCATAGAAGGGTTCAAAGACAATTACTTCTTCTTGCGGATCAATTAGAGCCAGAGCACTGGCAATCATTGCCTCGGTGGTACCACAGCAAACTGTGATTTGTGTTTCCGGATCAACATTCAGCCCCAGATAGCTAGCCGACTTTTCAGCAATTGCCTCGCGTAAAAGTTTGTCACCCCAGGTGATGGCATACTGATTGACGTCATCGTTAATAGCTTGGCAAGCGGCTTTTTTCAACTCGGGAGGTGCCGGGAAGTCAGGAAGACCTTGCGCTAAATTGACTGCTTGATACTTTGCTGCTAAACGGGACATTTCACGGATGACGGATTCAGAAAATTGACTTGCTTTAGCGGAGCTTCGCTTCAGCTCGGCGATTGGATTCATAACGACACTCACTACTTGACAAAGGGCGTAAACAAGCCGCAGCGGCTTGCAGGACTATAGTTAAGCACGCGCCACCATCTTTGTCATTCTGAGGGTTTGAGCCCCAAGAATCTGCCGCGTATCGCCTGTGCTCCAATAACCCACGGCAGATTCTTCGCGTTGCTCAGAATGACAAAGCCCGGATGACTGAACCTGCGTTAAACGCAGATAATAGCCATTGGCCGGCACTTTGCGATAATACGCAGCGTCCTACGGTATCCATGTCAGAAGCCCTCGAGGAAACGCGCTATGAATTTAGCCAGGCTCCAGGAAACCTTCATCGATCTCTTTGGAGAAACGCCACGCTTTTTCCGCGCGCCCGGACGCATAAATCTTATCGGTGAACATACCGATTACAATGACGGCTTTGTTCTGCCTGCAGCCATCGACAAACAAACGGTAGTAGCAGCCTGCCCGCGCAACGACCGCAAAGTCATTGTTCACTCATTAAATTTCGATCAAACCGTCGAATTTGATTTAAGCGAAGCACCCGGCAAACGCAAAAAAGCAAGCAACCCAAGCTGGCAAGGATACGTTGAAGGCACCGCTCGCGTTTTAGAAGCGGAAGGCTTTAAACTGTCTGGCGCAAATATGCTTGTCCTAAGTGATATCACATTGGGCGCCGGACTATCCTCATCAGCAGCACTGGAATTAGCAATTGGTTTTGCACTGACACAAATTTCCGGACACAGCATCGACAAGCTGAAACTAGCACAGATAGGACAACGTGCCGAGCACGAGTATGCAGGCACACGTTGCGGCATCATGGACCAGTATGTCTCAGCTTTTGGCAAAGCAGATCACGCGCTATTGTTAGATTGCCGCTCGATGACATCTAAATCTGTCCCTATAGATGCAACAGCATCTTCCATTGTTGTTTGCGAATCCAAAGTCGGACACGAGCTGGCAGTGTCGGAATACAACAAACGCCGCGCCGAATGTGAACGCGCTGTGCAAATCCTCCATAAGTTTGATCCTGACTTTACGTCACTTCGTGATGTGCCAGTCGAGATGTTCGACAAATTGGCTCCTCACTTGCCGGAGGCTATTCGCCGTCGCGTCAAACACGTTGTAACGGAAAACGAGCGTACAAGAGAAGCAGCACTAGCACTTAAAAAAGGTGACATAACCAAAGTCGGCGAATTGATGTATTCGTCGCACAAGTCATTGAAGGACGATTACGCTGTTTCTTGCCGCGAGCTTGATTTGCTCGTTGATATTGCACGCTCTATCGACGGCACTTTTGGCGCACGCATGACTGGTGGCGGCTTCGGTGGTTGCACGGTGAACATCATCGAAAAAGATCTCGTCGAATACTTCAAGCAAACATTGGGACGTCGCTACCGCGAAGAAACAGGCATTATTCCGTCACTTCACGTCGTCAATGCCAGCGGCGGCGTATCGGAGATAAAAGATCTGACCGAGCGCAAGAAGACATTTTCTCTGGGCATGAGACAAAAGAGAACAACACTGCCCGACGGGCGATATCTCCTTTATTACAGCTTCGACAGCGAAAAAGAAAAAGGCGGGTCGTCAGAGACTTCGCATGTCTGAATTACGCTGGAATCCCCTTTTAGGTGAGTGGGTCGCAACGGCCACGCACCGGCAGGATCGTACTTTCCTGCCGCCCAAAGACTTTTGTCCCTTATGCCCGACAAAGAAAAATGGTTTTCCCACGGAAGTTGCCGAAAAAACTTATGACATTGTTGTCTTTGAGAATCGCTTTCCAAGTTTGAAACGCACGCCTGGTTTACCTGCCGTTGAAGACAGCGACCTTTACCCAGTAGAACCCGGTCAAGGCTTATGCGAGGTCATTCTTTACTCGCCTAATCACAACACATCCCTGGCAGAGGAGCCTCTCTCTCAAATCGAGAAGCTTGTAAGAGTCTGGACGGACAGATTCTTCAAAGCCAGTTCGCTTTCATTTGTCGATTACGTTTTTATCTTTGAAAACAAAGGCGAGGAGATAGGTGTTACTATCCACCACCCGCATGGACAGCTTTACGGCTATCCATTCATTCCACCAAAAATCAAACAGGAATTGGATCAGTGTCGTCAACACATGAATCGTTTGGGGACATGTCTCATCTGTGACATCATCAAGGAAGAATTTTCCAACGGACAGAGAATCATCGACCAAAACAAGCACTTTGTAGCTTACATTCCCTTCTTTGCACGCTGGCCGTATGAAGTTCACATCGCCTCAAAAAAGCATCTGCAGGCGCTCACCGATTTAAGTGATGTCGAGCAAAAAGCCTTGGCTAAAATACTAAAGTCAGTAACCTCTGCTTACGACAAACTATTTGATAAGAGCTTCCCTTATATGATGGTCCTTCATCAGCGCCCGACAGATGGGGACAATTACGACTACTATCATTTCCATATTGAGTTTTACCCGCCAATGCGCGCGGCAAACAAGCTAAAATATTTGGCCGGAAGCGAAACAGGCGCCGGTGTCTTTATTAACGACACATTGGCCGAAGACAAAGCCAAAGAGCTGCGCAAACGAGTTCGAAAACCAAGCGAAGCAGGAGCATCGAAGTGAGTCTGAATACCCCGAGCGAATTTGTCTTAGAAGGAATAGCCTTTTTCGGCAGAACCCTAAATGAATACTTGGGCATGTTTGCTATTACGATTGATGAATTGAAGGACAAGAAAATCCTTGATTGTCCTTCAGGACCAGCCTCATTTGTTGCTGAGGCAACCAGATTAGGAATAGATGCTATTGGTTGCGATCCACTCTACAAACTGGACTACCAACAGTTGGCAAACAAAGCGCGCAACGACATAATTCGCTCGCTGGACAGAACAGCAAAGACGCCTGAGCTTTTCTATCGGCAAACTGCAGAGGAGATAAAAGCTTTCAGAGATGAAAAATTGAAGGCAGCAGAGATTTTTGCCGCCGATTACACAGAAGGATTTAAAAGCGGCCGCTATTTAAATGCGGCACTGCCGGAACTGCCATTTGCCGACAAGAGTTTTGATATTACTCTAAGTGGCAATCTGCTCTTTCTGTACACAGAACATAAATATGGTGGAATTATAGACGACTCGGTATTTGATTATGACTTTCATCTCAAGGCGATAAAGGAACTTATTCGTGTAACCAAGAAAGAAATTCGCTTGTACCCGATCGAAATGCCTAATGTCGGCATGCATCAATTTATCGAACGCCTCGTCCCGGATTTAAAAGCAATAGGCGTCGACTCACAAATTCAACGTGGCACTTATCGAGACATTCGCGGCGCTGATCA
>JAKFVJ010000370.1 GCA_021732245.1 Candidatus Obscuribacterales bacterium
TACCGACACCGTATCGCCTGGTTCGCTTGAGCCTGTCGTTCAGCAAATTCACCTTGGACAAAGAACGGTTAGACTGCACATAGCGCCACTTACTACTAACCGCGAATTTCTCGGCTCAGTTATGATCATGCAAGACATTACGCGCCAGGCTGAACTTGAGCGCATGAAAAACGAATTCATTTCCAATGTGTCGCATGAATTGCGTACACCAATTACTTCAATCAAGAGTTATGTCGATACTCTTTGTAATCACGGCGAAAAGTTGGAAGCCGATACGCATCGCGAATTCCTGCAAATCATTGACAACGAAGCTGATCGCTTGATGTATCTGGTTAACGAAGTGCTTGAGTTGTCTCGCGTGGAAGAAGGCGAATCCGAACTCGAGATGTCACAACAAGATCTGCGTGCAACTGTTGAGTATGCTCTTCGCGCAGTCAATCTTATGGCGGTTGAGCGGCAGATTGAAGTCAATCTGTCTAGTGATACCAACTTGCCGCCTGTGACAATCAATCAGGAGTCGATTGAACGCGCCGTCATTAACTTGATGACCAACGCTATTAAGTACACGCCAGTAGGCGGGCATATCGAAGTTGTGCTCGCGCATCTCAAAGACAGCAACGAAATTAAGATTGCTGTTTCGGATACTGGGATAGGTATTCCTGAAGAGTCATTGCCGCATATATTCGATCGTTTCTACAGAGTAGAGCGCAAAGTGCACACGATAAAAGGCACAGGACTTGGTCTAACAATCGTCAAAAAGATTTTGGAAAGACACGGTGGTCGTGTGCAAGCGGAGTCCTCCTTGGGTGATGGTTCTACTTTCAGTCTTTTCCTGCCGTGTTCAACGATAAAAGAAAGTCCAATTGTTGTTTCTGATGAAACGCATCCGGAAGCAGCTGGTTTACAAGGGGCTTAGCTGAGTAGCGTTTAATCATACTTGACCTTAGATTAGCAACTTATCGATTTTGGGTTCCGGTTTACAAGGTAACCACATGTTATGATCATGCCGTTGACAAGCTGAAAAACAGCTAGTCTTCTGATGTTCATGGGCTTTTGAGTGTTATGCCGGTGAAAAACGGTCCATTCAAAATGAGTGGTGGAGTCTAAAAGCTTGGCTAGAGCAATCTACCCGGGATCTTTTGATCCAATGACGCTAGGTCATCTGGATATCATTCGGAGAGCTTCCAGGCTCTTTGACAAAGTGGTGATGGCGGTGGTCGGCAACCCGGGTAAATCCCCCCTCCTGCCGATTGAAGAGCGTAAAAGGCTCATTCAAGCAACAGTAAAAGGGATGCCCAATGTAGAAGTCGGGAGTTTTGAAGGCTTAACCGTTGATTACGCCAGAGCCAACGAAACGACCATCTTGATAAGGGGGCTGCGAGCTATATCGGATTTTGAAGCAGAGTTGGGCATGGCCCAAACAAATAAAGAACTGTTTCCTGAACTAGAAACAATTTTTTTAATGTCAAAAGCCGAGTATTCTTTTATTAGCTCTTCTACCGTCAAGGAGATAGCCCGATTGGGAGGCGACGTTTCCCAGTTCGTTCCAGAACCCGTAAATGTTTACTTCAAGGAACATTTCGCAAGAGGTGCCAAATAAATGACGACAGCAATTGCACCAAGTGCAACCACAGCTTATAAGCAAACATCCATTTACAAGCATTTGGATTTGCTCGAGCATTTGATTGACGATGCTGCCGGCATCCACAAGTTTAAGCTGATCAATGCCGATCAATTTCTTGATGTGCTCGACAAAGCAAGGGCTCGCCTACCTGAGGAACTCAGAGAAGCTGCTGATGTATTGCAACATCGCGATGAAGTAATCGCTGAAGCACAAGCAAGAGCAGAACAAATTATTTCCATGGCTCGCCGTCAGGCTGAGACTATGGTTCACGAATCGGAATTACTGAAGGCAGTACAATCCGAAGTAGAGCGTATTCGTAAGCAAGTAGTTGGCGAAGTTGAGCAAATGCGTAAGGAAGCTCTTGGTGAAGCCGAGCGCATTCGCGGCGAAGCCGAGCAAGAAGCGCAGCGTGTTCGCGATGGCGCTGATCATTATGCTGAATCAGTACTGTCACGCATTGATGCTGATCTCAACACATTGGGTCAAACCCTTGCTGAGTCGCAGTCAATCGTTCGCAACGGACAAAGACTCTTGGGTCAAGTTAAGCGTCAGGCATCACTGACTAGCCCGCTTTTGAGCGGACGGAACGAGTAGTCGCTTTACCGGGACCAGCTTTAGAGATTGAATAGTGCGGCAAATGCTTATGCTTTGCCACATGCTTTATTCCGTGCGGCAAACGGTAGTGTCTTGCGCGGAATTTGGGCTTAGGCGGATCAGGCACTATTTCGCCTGTAAAGCCTTCGTAGACTATCTTGGACAACTTGCGCACTAATACATTAGCCCGCCTGTCGTTGTGCGGGCGCTCGACTTGTATGGCGACCAGATAGCATTTGCCGCTGTTGCACCAAACAATACCGGCATCGCCCACCATTGAGCCAATGTCACCGGTTTTGTGAGCTATTTTCGCCTCTTTGCCTAGACCATTTGGGATAAGTGACTTGTTGCGCACACGTTGCATGACATTGAACATCCAGTTGTGGCTTTTCTTCTCGAGAATTTCACCGTTGTTTATTCTGGCAACTAAGTACGCTAATTCATATGGACTTGTTTTGTTCGCACCTGGAAGATCCGGCAACCAGGCATTTAGCTGGGTTTGTTTCAGTCCCCATTGTTTGAACAACGGATTGAACTTATCGACGCCTCCAAGCAAATCAATGACAAGATTGGTGGCAGTATTATCCGATCTGGTAATCATCAGCTCGGCTGCATCTTGGACGGAAATCTTGGAGCCCACAGGGCGCCACTGCAAAATCCCGGAACCGCCTACTATCAAGTCTTTGCGCAATTCAAGTTGTTTATTTGGATCAATTAGATGTTTGTCTTGAGCGCTGAGCAAGGCAACAAGAACAGGAATCTTGATGATGGAGGCAGCAGGGAATTTGTGATAGCCGTTAATTTCGGCGTATTCGCCGGAGTCGAGATCAACAGCAAAGACGCCGGCTGTTAATTTCGGCAAGTTTGCCGCTTCCTTGAGTCCAGTGGCAATGCTTTCGGACTCTGCTTTCAATGTGAACGGGGGTTCTATAACGAGCGGTTTTTCCGGTATCAGATCATTTGCCAGAGTGGTATTGGGAGTGTCGGCAGGGAGTTTATAGCATTGTAGTAAGGTGATTAAACAGGCAAGCATGCCATAAAGGACGAGTCTTTGTCCCGGTGGCAGGCGCTTATTTTTTTTCTTGCGGGCCATGTGACGCTTTGCGTGCTTAACACGCAATGGATACGTCTGTCTCTGGTGGTTCCCTGAATGATTCACATTTACCATTTTAGCCTCAAATCAAATTTTGGTAAGGTGCTGCGCGTCCTTACGCTCGGTTTTAATCTCGACAGCAGCTGTTCTTCGTGGGATGAACAGGTACAGTGAAAGCAGAATGAACGTAGTTAATGACAGCCAGTATCTTGAAAGTAGAGAAATGTCAGTGCGCGGTGAGACAAAGCCTTCAATAGTCCCGGCAATAATGAGAATGGGAATGCAGCCGCCGAAGAGTCCTAAAGCGGGCTTGGCTGCCTGTTTGAGAGAATCAATGCGCGAATAATTGCCTGGAAACAAGAGTGCCTTGCCCATTAATAAACCAGCGCCGCCGCTGATGAAAATTGCCGTCAATTCCAAAACACCATGCGGTGCAACAAATGCCAGAAGGTTGCGGGCAATCCCGAAATTGTGACAGACACCAAATGTGGTGCCGATGGAAACACCGTTAAACATTAAAATCAAAACTGTGCCCAGTCCAAAGGTAATTCCGAGGGCAAAAGCCAGTATGGACACGTGAATGTTATGGGTGGCAATATGCGAGGCGGCAAGTGGACTGAATTGTGCAATACCATTCGTCCACAGCTGCTGTTTTTCAATGAAGCTCCATATTTCCTCTGAAACAATAGGCTGACCGTGCAAAAATTCTTGGCGGGCAAAATTGAGATCCATGTTTGTGCCGACATAAGCGCCTAGGAGCGGCAAAACGAAAAGGGCAAATGCTGCCAGTACATATGCAAAATGCGTTAAGACCAAATTGGGAAATTCCACCCAAAGAAAACGCAGCAGATCAATCAGGCGATTGTTGGCGTTCTGGTAAACCTGATTATGCGCCCGCACAACCAAATTATTGATGTAGCTTTCCAGCTGCCTATCAACCAAAAACGAGCGTGCTCGAGATAAGTCAGCCGAAGTTGCTCTGTAAAGCCTGCCCAATTGCCGCAATTCTTCTTGGCTTAAACCGGCCATGCCGGATTTATCTATGCCGGCAAGAATTGCTTCCAGCTTTTGCCAGGACTTTTTACGCTGTCGGACCCATCGCTCTAGGTTCACGGGAGTATACTTTTAGGAATTACGCCAAGTTAGGTCAGTCCGTGCAAAATCCAGACTATGTAATATCTACCCCGGAAAACGTCGAGTTACACCTGGAGATGGCCGGTTTTGGCAACCGCATCTTGGCTTGCCTCATCGATACGGCAATTTGCTACTTGGCTATTGGCCTCGTCACCGGGCTGGCTGTGGGCGTTGCCTATTTCCTGGAATCCATGCATTTGCCCTGGCAGCAGGCAACGATACTCGGTATTTACC
>JAKFVJ010000182.1 GCA_021732245.1 Candidatus Obscuribacterales bacterium
CCTGGATGTAATAAAGCAAGCCGACTGGATAATTGACCTGGGACCTGAAGGTGGCGACCGTGGCGGACAAATAATTGCCCAAGGCACACCTGAGGAGATCGCAAAGTCTAATATTTCTCATACTGGCCAATTCCTGAAAAACATGCTCAAACACAGGTCAGTTAAGGTTTAGGACACCTTGTCAAGCCCTCTTTGAATCCGGTTGTCACTGTAGAGGCAAAGAGCTAAACTAAGAACCCTCGTATTTGGCGGAACAAAACCCACTTCGGGTTCAAAACATGGCTGCTATAGAAGTCCTAAATCCAGCTCAACAAGACTCAGAACAAACCAATTCAGAGGCTTTGTTTGAGAGTTTACGTAAGCGCGGGCACAGAATTACCTCTCAAAGAGAGACGATTCTGCAAATATTTCGTGAACTGCCGCACGGTACCCACCTTTCAGCTGACGAACTTTATTGCAAGCTGAATGAGCAAGGCTCACCCGTCTCACTAGCTACAACCTACAGAACACTCAAACTTTTGTCTTCACTGGGGCTCTTGCGCGAACTTGATTTTGCCGAAGGTCACAAGCACTATGAACTCAAGCTGGAAGATCTCCCTCACCAGCACATCATCTGTCTAAACTGCAATCTCACTCTGGAATTCGAAGATCACTTCCTGGGAGAAGCCGGCGAACAAATTGGCGCACGCTACGGTTTTGAAGTAATTGATGCACAATTCAAAATCTTTGGACTTTGCCCAGACTGCCGCAAAGACAAAGAAGAACAAAAATCCAAAAAGCCTTTAGCAAATGACGAAAATGGACAAAAGTAACCGCCTGTCCGAATCCAAAGAAGGACAACTTCTAACGGTTACGAACATTACAAGCGAAGAAATCACCTGGCAGGCTCTAAGATTCGGTCTGGAAGAGGGCAGCCAAATTCGCATCGAAAAAAATATCAACGGCGGACCAGTAATTGTCTCCAAGAACAATCTAGAGATTGCCATCGGGCGTAGAATAGCCGAATCAATAGAAACCCGAGTAACGGAGTAGAAATGGAGACAGGAAAGCTATTAGCCGAAAAGCTCCTATGCCCAAACTGCCTTTTTCTTGTTACCGAACCATCCGTCAAAGCGACAGGAACCTATTGCCCGCGTTGTAATACCTGGCTTGAGCTGGATCCACAATGCCTTGGCAGCTGCCTGAGTTGCCATAAGATGAGTGAGGCAAATCCCAGTCCCTGCTTGAGCGAAAGCCAAGCGCAGCCGATAAAACTGGAAAGAGCATATGGCGCCAAAAATATTGATGTCAAGCGCCTACTAAATGAAACTTTGAACAGGGTTTTGGGTAAGTAACATTAGGTAAGATGGAAGTTACCAACCTTACTTGTAAAGAGTCAGGAGTCTATGAGTCCAGCGCCTCAAAAACCAATAAATCCGTGGAATTTACCAGGCTATAAGGCTGGTCAAAATGTCACGGCAAAGGTTTTAGGTCCAGAACCAGGCGGCTATTCAGTGACTCTGGTTAAGGACGGTCTACCGGGCTTTTTGCCTACCGAACAAAAGCTCAAGCCGGGCGAAGAAGTTCTTGGGCAATTCGTTTGTGTGACAAATAATCGTATCTTGCTCTCGTCCAGATTTTCCTCTATGTCGTCCATGGGAACAGGCAGCGGTCAAAGTGCTCCATCACAATGGCAACAACAGCAAGCTCCTGTTGTAGACGGAGAGAATCCACAAGATGCCGCCTTTCGCGTCTGGGCACAAACAAATCCTCGCAAGTTCCAGCTGAAGCGTGCCATTGACCTCATAATGCCGCCTATTGAAGTTGAAGAGTCTATGAGTTTCAATATCGGCGAATACGACCTTGAGTGGCTCATAACCGATCTTGAAGGCGGTATGCGCACCGGTTGCGTTAAAGCCATTTGCGAAGATCGTCTATCGCGAGCTGCCATGCTCATTTACAAAGGACGCTGTGTCGGTTGCATTTATGGATGCAAGTCCATGAGCGAAGCTTTTCCCGCCGAGCAGTCTTTGCAGTTTATGCTAAACGATTTGAAAATTACAGACACAAAAGTGCAAGTGTACGATTTGCCCGAAGGTGTAACCCTGGCGATGTCGGCTCTGTTTATGGGTTATCCGGTAAACAGATCTGATGATCTCGATGCCAAATCCTACATGGACTATTTGCTTGGCTGGTTTACTGAAAAAGGTCAAACAGCCTGTTTGGCAATTCAATTACCCTCTGCTGCGGCAACCTGTCTGGTCTTTGTGCATGGCGGTAAATACGTAGGCGCCTTTTATGTCGAAGATCAGCACTTCTCCGAAGACATAAATTACGTCTACGGACTTTTGGAAAAGGATCCCAGTGCCGTTGTCGAGGCAAGTATTTTGCCGCCGGAACTTACATCCAATGCAGTTCGCTTCGGTTATAGTCTTTCCATGTATTCGAAAGCCCAGCAATAATTCATGCCTCATCGCAGAACAAAGCTAGCCCTAATTAGTTGCGGTCTGGGCAACGTAAATCGCGGCTTTGAAATATCCACCAATCGTTGGTATGAGGCTTTAAAGGATCATCCTGAATTGGACATTCGCTTGTACTGCGGCGGCAAGCACGAAAATGGACTTTCAGTTAGCAACCTACCAAGAAACGAGGTAATTCGTTTTTTAGGACCACTGACGCGCATCAACGAGCAGCGCTTCTGGGAATTTAGTTATGTTCTTGAGCAAATTAGCTTCACTTCTTTTTTCTGGCCGGAATTACAAGAATGGCAGCCTGATGTAGTGTGGACAAAAGATGTTCCTTTTGCTCACTTCCTACCATATGTACGTACACTCACACGCTCCAATTACAAGATTGTCTTTTCCAACGGCGGCGCATTCAGACCCCAAACATACAAAGACTTTGACTTCATTCAACACCTGACACCAAGCTCGTACGCTGAAGCAATACTTGCCGGCTTACCTAAGGAAGCCATGACTATATTGCCGAATTGCGTGAGGCATGACGATAGTGCCTACAACCGCACGACACTGCGACAACGCTTAGGCTATGCCGATGACGATCTCGTCGTCATTTCCATTTCCGCTTGGAATTGCTACCACAAGCGAATAGACTATCTTATAGATGAAGTTGCCTCAATCAATGATCGCCGCGTAAAACTACTGCTTTGCGGTCAACCGGAAACAGACATTGCTTATCTAAAGGACCTGGCTCACAAGAAACTAGGCGACAGAATTCAATGGCTGACAATCAATGAGAGTGAGGTTACAAGCTATCTCAAAGCAGCCGATATTTTTGCCTTAGCCAGTCTGCAAGAATCCTTTGGAAATGTAATTGTCGAAGCTGCACTTGCCGAAATTCCAATCATCTGCCACGCCCACGACGGCGGCAAGTATATTCTGGAAGATGACTACTGGCTAAACGACCTTTCGAAGCCGTCGGCTCTAAGCACACGTATTTTGCAATTACGCAATGATACAACTTGCGCCCAAAAAACTGCCTTGTGCGCTCAGTCAGTACGTGAAAGATTTGCTCCTTCAACGCTTGTTGATAAATTCGTTGAGACGATAAGAATAGCGATGCGTTTGGAAAAACAAGAATCTCTTCGCGAACTGCACGCTTTAAAAGACAACTAAGCTAATTAAAAATGAATCCTCGTTCGGCTAACCGTAACGAGGATTCAAATAATCAAGATACGAGGCTACTTATTTCTCGTCGCTGTCTGATACGGGCAGCTCCAACTGTTCGCCTTGCCAATTGCTTGAGCCAAGCGTTAGCTGTTGCATGTCGACTGAACTTTCCAGTTCATCGCCATTTATAACAGGTATCGTTAGCATCTCTTCGTCGGCAGACAATTCATGATCAGGTTTTGCCTTTAGACGGAATACTCCGGCCATTGGCTCCGGTTCTGCTTCAAATGGACTGTAAGACGGCGCATCCACATCGTCGTTATCAGAATCTTCCATCTCATGCTCCATTCCCAATTCGTCATGTCTAAGGTCATGTGAAGTTTCTTCAGCCAACTCTTCTTCAAAAGCGTGTTCGGCTTCCGATAGGCTCTCGTCCTCAGTATCCGTATCCAGGAAACGTCCAGCCTTTGATTCAAAGCTAGCTTCGACTCCAAAACGGCCGCCTTCACGCTGAGCAGCATGTTCGGAAATGAGTTCTTCAGGAACTTGTTCCAAAATTTCCTCAGGCACTATTTCTTCAACACGAGCAATTGTCGGCTGAATGCGTCCGCCTGATGCACTGGCAGCACGGAACACAGCAGCTTGCTGCTGCCTGCCCCCGCCACGACGATTACGGCCTCTGAGCATATTCTCGTCTTCTCTTGGCTTAAGGCTAATGACCTTACGTCCGTCAACAGAAGAAATTTCCAGAACCGGTGTTACACCTAAGCCCACGCAATGCGAGCAGTGAACAGTAAACAGCTCACGCAAGCTTTGACCCTGACGGCGACGCGTCAACTCGACAAGACCTAAATCGGATAATTGTCCAATTTGCGGCTTGGCGCGATCTTCTTCCAAATGGCGCTGGAATGCTTCCAATACCATTTGTTGATCTTTTCTCGATTCCATATCGATAAAGTCAACGATTACCATGCCGCCTATATTACGCAAGCGCAACTGTCTCGGAATTTCTTGTGCAGCTTCCATGTTTGTTCTGCGCACGGTTTCTGCTTGTGTTCTAGAGG
>JAKFVJ010000310.1 GCA_021732245.1 Candidatus Obscuribacterales bacterium
CAGAAGCAAGAAGCCCGCATTGCTGTCACTTTACTGGAACAGTGAAGCGGAACACAATTTCTTGCCGCAACGAAGATTGACTCTGGCATTAGAAGCTGACGGTAAATTGCATACTTATCGATTCAATGTTTCGGAGCACAAGAGTTGGATCATGGCTGGGAATATATCGCGGCTGAGAATTGATGTGCCGGAAGGCGCGACTATTAACAAGCTTGCTTTGAAACAGGGCAAATCGGAAATACCTCGCCTCACTCCAGATGATGCGACAGTTCGACTTGATATTGAAGGCGTTTATAGAATTCCTCAGGGCAAGGCTTTGTTTAATTACGACGCTTCTGCTATTGCCAAGGCTAAAGATGTTGCTGTGGAAATATCGAAACCTGATAGCTGGTTTGAGCATTACACAGGACAGTTGAGAGACCAAGCCTTGTCGGACAAGTGTTTGAAAACATGGCGACTGGGCAAAGTCAAAGGAAGTTTTGAAATTGATCCAAATAGCTTGCCGATGGCAGCCTATTACCAAGTTCGTATTGCGGCAGTTGACGCTAATGGACAGGTTGCCGGCTATGTGTCCGATCCGATTAATTTACAAGTAAACCCAGCAAGGATGAATTAAGTGAGTCAATTAGAACAACAGAAAACTGAGTTTGAGCTGGAAAAGGCTACTTTAGACTTGCGGACGTCCAAGGTACAAATGATAGTCGGCGCAGTGCTGGCTATTGTCACTTGCTTCATTGTTTATGCGCCGACCTTGCATGTTGGATTTTTGCTGGATGATTTTTTGCATCTGGATTATGTCGCACGCGCAGTTCATGGCGACTGGGGTGACTTTGTCCACAACTTTTACGGCAACTGGGCTGGTTCGGACATCATGAGATGTTATAGGCCGCTGTCTTCTACTTCGTTTTTTATTGACTATCTAATTTGGGGCGCAAATGCCTTTGGTTTTCACCTAACCAATATTATTTTGTTTGCCTTTTGTACTTTGTTTGTTGGACTTACTACATTGGAACTAACTGGAGCCTACGGCAACAGGCTGGGCGCTGTAGCAGCACTCTGGGCCTGCTTGTTGTTTGCGGTTTATCCGCTGCACCCGGAAGCAACTGCTTGGGCGATTGGGCGGGTTGATCTGCTGTGCGGTGTGTTTTACTTCGCCTCTCTATTTTTCTATACGCGTTTTCGTTTGTTGCATGAAAAACCGTATTTTTGGCTTTCACTTAGTTGTTTCGTATTGTCTTTTGCCAGCAAGGAAATGGCTGTTACTTTGCCTGTCGCCATCGCGCTCTATGAGCTTTTGATAGTCCGCAGTAAAACAACCAGAACTCTAAATAGAGTGATGTTTGTCGGTACTTACTTTGTGTTGTTGGCGACGCTCAGCATTATAAGGACCTTACTCCTGAGTACAGTCATTGGTGGTTACGAAACATTGGGTGCTGACGGTCTTATGAGTATTGTCGGGGTTTTTCTAGACAAAGCTACACTTCTTAAGTTGTTCGTTCCTGTCAACGAAGAAGTTGCAATTTCCTCATCGATTTTGCCGACGCTCTATATCTGTTATGCGCTGATCGCTCTTTTGCTGTTAAGTCGCCTAATTGTATGGTCTGTCTCAATTCGTCCGTTTCTATTTTTACTGGCTTGGGCTGTTGTTCTAATTCTGCCAACGTTTCAGGTTTGACATATTCATCCTAATCTTGTCGGTAGTCGACTGTTCTTCTTATCGTCCGCACCGTTTTGTATGTTGTTTGCCTTGGCCGCTTTGCCAGCTGTCGATGTTTTAAGTAAACGAACCGTCAGGGTGATGACGCTTGTAGGTGCGATGGCTCTATCTGTAATTTTTCTTTGTTGGGGTGTTTTGCTGCAGGCAAATCTTGAGCCGTGGATTGCCGCAGGCAATTTGATGTCGGGGCTGCATTCGCAAGTAGTTAAAATTGCTGATGAAACACCAGAGGGTTCGCGCGTTTTATTGTTGGATATCCCTCGTGATTATTCCGGTGCCGGACTTTTAACAAGACCGCAGTATTTGTCTTTTATGGCGCAGCAACCTGTCAGTGATAAGGACTACAGCAACAAACTAATTACTATCGAACCTGTAATTTCCGGCAGTCATGACTTTATTTGGCCGGCACAATTTGGGGCTCTGCTCAAAAATCGAACAATTACTAAAGCGATGATTTGGAACCAGTCCAATGGAGCATTTGTGCCATGGACGCAAAACTCGAATGGAACATCCGATTATACATTTGATTTTGCCGCCAACGGTGTAAAGGGTTTAGCTCTTGATCCGGCTAATACTATCTTGGCTGACGCAAAGTCATGGCACTTGATGTCGACTGTCGTGCCCTGCATCGAAAGGACCGCTGATTCGGCAAAAGTCTATCCTTCCGCCAGCGGATTGATCATGTGGTTGCCTGTTAAGGGGCTTGATCCGACAAAAGCAAGTGTCGTAATAGCGGATCTCAGTAAGGAAGATGCTGTAGGTTGTTCAGCATGTTTGGGCGGCAAAGTTTCACTAGCCTGGCAAGTAGCAGGAGACAGCAAAATACACGAAGCGCCAATAATGCATGGGCAACGAGGGCATTACGTGCTGTGGATCGGGCGTTATCGCGCATGGACCTTAGCGGGAGACATAGTAAAGGTGGGTCTGTCCTTCAAGCCAGGTGATTATCATGTTGATTTGAAGTCGCTGACGATTGGCAGCGATACGACAGCTGTTCCGAAGTTGAGTCTAGTTGGAATTACAGATGTAGTGTCTGCCTGGATGCATTCCGTAAAAGCCGGAGAGAAGTTGCAGTTGTCCTATGACGTGTCGGAGATTCCAAATGCGAAATTGATAAAGTTGTATGCGACCAAGTCGGGAGTCACGGCCGAAGCAAATGGTGAAGCTGAAATTGACGCATATATGCCTTTGTCTGCCCAATCTACTCCAATGAACGATTGGGAAATTAAAGGGGACAAGGGCGTCATTGATTTGCCGCAAGAAGTTTTGAACTCGAAAGGTGTGCATCAAGTGCGTATAATTGCACTGGATGCGAATGGTTCGATGATTGGATTCCCGAGTGAACCTATTACGATAAATGTTGCGGAGTAGTCAATGAGCGTAGTCAGCGAAGTAAAAGACCATTGGAGACAAGCCTTTCCGGTGTTTTTGTTTTTTGGCATTTTGCTGTCCTTGATATTCATTTATGTCATGCGCGGTTTGATAGTCAACCTTTTGATTGCCATTACTCTTGCTGCCGGGATTGCTCCTGTGGCTGAGTGGGCTGAGAAAAGAGGGATTCCTCGAATTCTCACCATAATCCTTATCTACATGGGCTTTGGACTTGTCTACGCAGCGCTTGCCTATTTTCTGGCGCCGGCTCTTTCAGAGCAAGCTGCTCAGCTATATCAGAATGTTCCGCATCAAATGGCCGGACTTACATCCTGGTATAACCAACTGCTTACGATGACCGGACAGACACCAGATGCATTGTCATTAGAGTGGACTGACTTTCGTGATCCTGTCTTGAAGATGGTCAAGCAGACTTTGAGCCTTACAACAGGACTTGTCGGTTTGATGCTTAGCTTCATACTCATCCTATTTCTGACGGCGTACTTTGTGATTGAAGCTAATCAGATATGGAAGGGACTTTTGTCTTGGTTGCCGAAAAGGAAACGTGAGCGTGCAGCTTCTCTGATTGTCCCTCTCGGTAATTGCATGGGCGGTTATGTACGCGGACAAATTCTGGTTAGTATTTGCGTCGGTGTATTTCTCGGTACGGGACTGAGTATTTTGGGAGTGCACTATGCACTTGTCCTCGGTGCATTGGCTGGCGTGCTCAACTTGATGCCGTTTGTCGGCTCGATGTTGACTGCGGCATTTGCTGTCGTAGTCGCATTCAACCAAGATCCGATGTTGGGACTGATGGTTATTGGATTGTTTGTAATCGAGCAGTGGGTGGAAAGTAACATCATCGTGCCGCAATTGCTTGGTAAAGCCGTTGACGTACATCCGGTGATTATTCTTTTCGCCATTTTGATCGGCGCATCAATGATGGGCGTAATGGGCGCCTTGGTTGCCGTGCCGGTTGTCGCTGCCGGTTTGTACCTGGCTGACGAATTTTACGTGAAGCCGTTGAACGAGTAGACCACTAGGTGGACTTCGTTTCGCTGCTGGAAGATTTCTCGACTGCGGCACCTGCGGTGCCTTCACTCGAAATGACAAAATTGGAGTTATTCTTTAACCAAAGTCGCGGACTTTAGGAAGTCGAGCCATTTTGTGCGTTCGGCTTCGGTTAGGGATTGAGTTTTCTTGACGTAGTGAACCATGTGTATGCCTTGTTCTCCTAGGATGATGCGATCCATTTCGTCTTGGTCGGGATCTTTTTTAGAGCCATTGAGAATCCATTCGACAATTACATCATTTGGTTTGTTTACGTAATACATGACTTTCAAATTTGGCTCTTTTTGTCTGAATTGTTTGATGAAGCCGGCAGCAAACTCTTCGCAGTTTACCTTTTGCTGCAATCCTGGATAAAACTCAAACGTGATGAGTTATTTCCAGTCCTCGACTTTTTGTCCTTTGGGTATGAATTCTAAGATGTAGACTTCGCTGGACTTATTCGACCAACCTAATTCCCAATCCTTTTCATCAATCGCAAAATTCAATTTTATGGATTCATG
>JAKFVJ010000262.1 GCA_021732245.1 Candidatus Obscuribacterales bacterium
AACAGTGTCGTGCAGATCTCGAGCAATGCGTTTTTGCACTTCCTCTTGTTGGATTACTATCTTTTGCACGAGATTTTGTTTTTCCATAGCAAGGTCATGAAGTATCTGGCTCATTTTGTCGCCGCTTAAATCAACAGCGGGCGTCAATGACTGCGTGCTTGATTGAAGCTCGTTGGATGACTTTAGAACCAGGTCTTTAAATAGATTCCTAATAAGCACTCTGGATTCGTGAACGTCCAAAGGCATGCCGTTAACGCTCCAGAAGGAAGGAGAAGTTTGTGTATTTAAATGCAGGGTAGCCCGAAGTCTTCGCGAGGTTTCATTTTCATAGATGTTTATCAGCTCACCGGCCGGCAAGAGAAAGAATTCTATTGTTCCTGCTTGTCCTCGAGCTGTAAGACTCCAGGTGCCAGTAGAGATGCGGAAGCGGTAGTAGGTTTGTGCCTTGTGCGGTTCCGTCACTGTCACTTTTAGGGACGCCACACCGGCTGCTTCGTTAAACTCACTAATCAATGTGGTCAAGGCATCAAAGATGGTGACTATCATGCTTTTTGTAGATTGCGTGATGAGTTCCGGATTCGCAGCCTCTTTTTCCGCCACCTTTTCCGATGCAACGAGTCTAATTAGCTCTTTAAGCCAGAGGTCGTACCAGACTTTGGTTGCTCCCGGTGAGCGAAGTCCTGTTGGTTTTTCCTTTTCCACGGACGGCGGACGCGGCGAAGCTATTTCGTCTAGCGAATGCTCCCAAATCGATTTCATTCTTGTTTGCGGTTTATCGGAGGCGCGGCGAGTCTGCTTTCTTCTTTCTTCTTGAGGGTAACTAGGACTTGGGGGCGCAAGACCTATTTTCGAAAGAGCTTTATCAAGCCAATTCATTTTTCGCTTTCCAGACTGCCAAAGCCTTTCTTGACGGCCCAGGCAATAAGCTCTTCACGACTGGTAAGTCCTAATTTGAGGAGCAATAACTCGCATTGTTTTCTGACGGTAGCCGGGGAAGTCTTGCGCGTGTCGGCAATGTCTTGGTACTTCATGCCGCGGGCAAGAGACTTCAGAACCTCTTCTTCTGATTTGGTCAACTTCGTTTTGTCGACAACGAGTTCGTTGGAAAGAATTGTCTTTTTGCCGGACATAACTTGCCTGATTGTCTCGGCCACTTTGCCGACGCTTTCAGACTTTAGTAAATAACCGGAAGCACCTAAATCCATTACGACTTGAATGAAAGCCATGCGGCTTTCTCCGGAAAAGATAATGACCCGACAACCCGGAATAGCAAGAAATGACTGCACCATTGATTTAGGACCAGTGTCTCCTGGTACGTGCAAGTCGAGCAAAATTATGTCCGGACGCAGGTCTTTGGCAATATTAAGCCCGGTGTTTGAATCTGAGGCAGCGCCTACAACCTTAATATCAGGCTCGCGAGACAAACCCATACTTAGACCATCAAGCGTTACCTGATGGTCCTCAACAATGAGTACTGTAATCGGTTCTGACATATTTACCCTGGGCTTTTCCAGTGTAAATCTTCCCTGACTGAGCTGGTTTCTATCGCCCGCGCGTAATAAATTGGCGGCTATGCTCGATGAGTTCCTTAAACAGGTCCGAAAGCAGGCTTTCTAGGCGCTCGGAATCCAGTTCTTGGTCTCCTATCATCCAGGATGGTTGCGAACCATTAAGCGAACCCATTAAGCGGGCAATTGGTCTATAGGCTATTTCAGTCCGGCTCATGCCGATAACTTTCTGCACTGGAATCAAGTAAAACTCAACTGTTCCTTCATTGCCGCGTACAACTAGACTAAAAAAGCGAGTTGAGATCCGTGCTCGATAGTTTGATACCGTTTCAATTGGCTCACGGCGTACGCTGTAACGAGTGACTTCTGTTACCGTATCAGGTTTAGTGCAAGTTACGTGCAACTCTGACAGACCGACAGCGTTGTTGAATTCGAAGGCATAAGTGCGCAAGTGAGTAAATGCTTTTTGCACCATTTCCTCAGTGGACTTCTGCAGATTTATTTCTTCAGATGCTCTTTTGCTTTGCGCGCTGCGCAAGTCGCTGACATATGAGGCGCTGTCTTGAGCCAGTTGACTAACCCAATGCGAACGATCTGAATTAGCACCTGTTTGATAGGTTGAGATAATTTGTTCGGTTAGTTCAGAAAGAGAATCACGGCGTATCTGCCAAGTCGGATCGCCACTCTTTTTGTCCATCTGACGAGCCAAGGCTTTGATGATGCCCCAGCGACTGGCGTAGAGACCCTCTCTTGTCGGGTCATCTTTGCGCATTCTCAATTTTCTTATTGAGTCGTCAAGCATTTGCCAGTCCCAGGTAATCAAGCAACCTCGCTAATTATAGTTAGATTCTCGGACGTGACAAATTACAATTCACCCAGGAAATCAAGAGCTGGAGCGAATTCTGAATGGAAACTCACCGCCCATGGTGGCTGAGGCGAGATATCAAGCGTTAAGAATGAAAAGTGCTAAGATGAAGTCGCGTTAACAAAAGGATATCTTCTGGATAGATTGCGCATGGCGTGCACGCTTATAAATGATGTTTGCCACGACCGTCATAGAGTAATCTGGTCACCGGTTTGTCATTAAGCAAATGTGACTCGATTATCTCGTGGCAGTCAGACGGTTTGACATGCGCGTACCAGACGTTGTCCGGGTAGACGACGACTAATGGTCCATTTCCGCACTGATCAAAGCAACCCGCCTTGTTGATGCGTATCTTGCTTTTCAGCCCGCGTTCTTTGATTTCCTTTCTAAGGATATCCAGGACTTCTTCAGAGCCTTGTGCCGGGCAGGTCTTGCCTGTGACACAGACGAAGACATGCTTACTAAAGGGATTATTAGGAATTTCGATCATCGCTTAATAATATCTCACTGCAGCGCCGTTTTCTCTTGACGAAGAGTGTTGAAATTGCAAAAATTGGCAGTCTGGATGTCCAGATTTCTGGATGCCTAGGTCTAGACTGTAGACAGTCTGGTGCAAGGCTCGCAAGAGCTAAGCGTAATAGGTCGTATGACCTGCCGGCTTGAGGTCACAAAATCGATAAATGTCGAAGGGGAGGCAACTCCTCATTTGTGATCCTGGAGCTGAAAAGACCCCGGGATTTTTGCTTTATTGGGGAGTTTGAAAATGGCTACAAAAGTACGCAAACAAGAGATCGTCTCTGATTTGCGCGACGTAATAAATGATGGCAAAGTCATCATTGTTACGGACCTTAGTGGCTTGACGGTGGCTGAAATTCAGCAATTCCGCCGCAAGTTGGATAAGGACAATGCCAAATGCCATATCGCGAAGAATACACTCATCAAAATCGCATCCAACGATGGTCCGTTCGCTTCGGTAAAGGATTTAGCTAAGGGCCCAACAGCCCTCGTGATCGGTTTAGACGATCCAGCTGCTCCTGCAAAAACCACAGTGAACTTCATCAAGGATTTGAAAAAGGGTGAGATTCGTGGTGCGGTGCTCGAAGGAAATGTCATTTCGGAAAAGGAGGTCAAAAACCTCGCCGAATTGCCATCCAGAGAGCAACTTTTGGCCAGCATCATGGGTGGATTGGATTCTGGCGCCAGAAATATTGCTGGCATGCTAGAGGCAATCATCCGCGATATTGCTGTCATGTCTGAGGAAGTCGCGAAGAAAAACAACGCGGCTTAGCGCAATTAGGGAATCCGTTCATTTAGACATTTATCTAAGGAGATAAACAATGGCAACTAAAATATCAATTGATGATTTGCTCGAACAAATTGGTTCTTTGACCTTGCTCGAAGCTGCAGATCTCAAAAAGAAAATGGAAGACAAATTCGGTGTAACAGCTGCTGCTCCTATGGCAATGGCTGTAATGCCAGGTGCTGCCGGCGGCGCTGCTGCTACTGAAGAGCGCACTGACTTCGATGCAATCTTGGCCAACGTTGGCGATAAGAAGATTGAAGTTCTGAAGATCGTACGCGAAGTAACCGGCCTCGGCTTGAAAGAAGCTAAGGACCTCGTTGATGCAGCTCCAAAGCCGCTCAAAGAGAAGGTTAAGAAGGAAGAAGCTGAACAGATCAAGCAAAAGCTTGAAGCTGTTGGAGCCAAAGTCGAGATCAAGTAATTTCGACGGAATCATAAAGGAAGGGCGGGGCAACCCGCCCTTTTTACTAAATGCAGTGTCATTCTTGTGGATTATTTTTGCCGGCTCATTATAAGGAGTGTGTCTCCTGTGGAGCGGTGCTTGCTCACCAAGTGGAAAGCAGCAAGGAAGAAATTCAGGTTCAAGACTATCGTCTCTCACGCGGTAAGCCGCTAGAGGCTCAAACCGAAGGCGAGCATAGTCATGAAAATCATGACCATGCTCGGCATCACCATCAAAAGCGCGGCAGTCTCAAAAATAAATTGCATGGAAGCAACATTCCCGTTGGTTTGGGAGTGCTATTAGCGCTAGCTATAATTGTTGTATTTGCCGGCGGCACATTTTTCTTTTTAAGCAGACCAACAGATGCTGATCTTATGGTCTCTCAAGGACAAAAGGAATTGGCCAATGGTCAGTATGCTTTTGCCGTTAAGACCTTTGAAAAGGCGCTTGCCGCGCACCCAAATAATCCCCGCGTTCTTTTATCTCTGGCTCGCGCATACGTTGGCTGTGATCAAGTA
>JAKFVJ010000405.1 GCA_021732245.1 Candidatus Obscuribacterales bacterium
TAATTATCGTTCTCGCTCTTGCGTTTGGTTTGGCCGGTATTTTTAACGGGCAACCTGTGCAGCTCAATATGATCAATTGGCAGGGTGAAATTGCCTTGATGGTTTTGATACTGGGAAGTTTGGCTTCCGGAGCATTGCTTGGTTTTAGCATTACTCAACTAAAGGTCGGCAAAGTATCGCAAGAAAAGAAAAAGCTTGAATGGGATGCGCAAGACGCAAAGCTGGCTGCATCAGTTAAGTCGGATCGCGAACAGCAATTGGAAGCGAAAATCAACACACTTGAAGCTGCACTAAAAACCGCATTGAAAAACAAGTAGTTATTTACTCGGCGGATCTTCTTTTTTCTTTTTTGTTTCTTTCTCAGTGCCGCCGAAGTCGGAGGCTTTGAGATTGTCTATAAAGGTTTTGAATTCTTCCGCTTCCGCCGTGTCTTTTTCCAAGTCTGCGGGGATGGTTCCGTCTGCCACCACTTGTGGAGATACAAAAATGGGGGCGTTGGCCCTCAATGCAAGTGCTATGGCATCTGATGGACGAGAGTCCATGGGTTTTATTACTTCTTCCATTTTTCCATTTGGATCCGTCATAGACAACATAATGGTGGCAAAGTAAGTGTTGGCCGAAAGTTCGTTTATCTCAATTTGTTTGACTTTATAACCGAGCGCCTGAATCACGCTTAAAAGTAAGTCGTGTGTCATTGGTCTTTCCGGTTTGTAATTGTCTAAGGCTCGCCCGATCGCATTTGCTTCAGCCATGCCGATCCAGATGGGTAATGCGCGCCGTTTTGTTTCATCATTCAGTACAACGATAGGATGTCCATTTCGTGCATCCAAGGCAATTCCGGCAACCCACATCTCAATCATCATCGTCTTACTGCTCCGGAATGCCTCTCTTGTTTTTCGTAAAGATTACTTGTTGCAACCTTTCGTTCCCGGCACCTCAAGTCAAAGGTCCAAAAGGCAGGCAGGGTGGCTCTATACGGACATCGTGCCTACCCTAGTGATATGCCCACAATCGGTCTGTTTATGTTGCTAAAAGATAAATTTTTCGCATCTTGGCGCCATTTTCAGCACTTTGGTTCACGCTAACTTGACCTAGCAGGCAGGCAATGCATAAACTATTGGATCGGAGCTTTTCCAAGCTGTCCTACCGATTTCCCTTGAGTTTTCTTTAACTGGTAGGATGCACAAAATTGGAACCAAGCTAGCGCGTCCGGGTGGCGGAATTGGTAGACGCGCACGTTTGAGGGGCGTGTGGGTAACCGTGAGGGTTCAAGTCCCTCTCCGGACAAATTTTTTGAACGATGAAACCAAAGGAAGCTCAGCAGTGGTTGCTAAGCTTGACTTGCAACAGCGAGAGCGAGCTTTGCGAATGAGCAATGCGAGTGGAGCGTGGGTTGCTGGATAGCAAGTGAAGGCGAGGCTCTGCGAGCCGGAGCGTTAAAGGAGGATTCTAATGCGCAGTCAGTGGCCGCACACAGTTAGCGATATTGTGAAATCGTTGGATGGTGTTTGGGGTCTTGTAGGTGCCACGGATACTCAAGGCAACTTAATTCGCTTAGAGCGCAGCTTGCATGAGCCGCTTACTTACAAAATAACTGAGTATGATGGAGTGAGTGAAGACAAAGTAGTTAGGGAACAACTATACCAAGCGGGCGAAAAGGAACAAGCAGTCAAACAATTTGCCCGCGCTTTGGGATTTGATGGCTAAAAAACCGGATTACTTGGGAATAGTTACGCAGGGTTCGCTTTCGGGTGGACTGGAGATGCGTCTCAATGAAAAGGCATCCGTTGAAGATTTGCGAGTCGGACGCTTTGTTGTCGTTGAAGGAAAAAATACGCGCTTCTTCAGTATGTTGACTGATGTAAGCCTGTCCACTGCCAATCCGCGCATATTGGTTAACCCGCCGCAGGGAGATGACTTTGTTTTAGAAGTACTCTCCGGCATTTCAACATTCGGTACGGTAAAAGTGCAGCCCATGCTCATGCTTGAGCAAAACGGCAAAGCGCAGCCTGAATTGAGCCCGGTCAAAACCATTCCCAGCCATTTTTCGTCCGTCTACGAAGCAACGGCAGATGACTTTGCCTTGGTATTCGGTGAAGAAGGCAAAGGCGCCGACAACGGGTACTTCAATATTGGACAGCCTCTTAATATGGATACGCCTATCTGTATTGATTTGTCCAAGTTTGTTGAAAGATCAAACGGCATATTTGGAAAATCAGGCACCGGTAAGTCATTCCTGACACGTATTTTCCTGTCAGGCATGATCAGCAAAGACATGGCCTCGGTGCT
Source organism: Candidatus Obscuribacterales bacterium (assembly GCA_021732245.1). Lineage (GTDB taxonomy): Bacteria > Cyanobacteriota > Vampirovibrionia > Obscuribacterales > Obscuribacteraceae > SBAT01. The sequence continues at coordinate 2,290 of JAKFVJ010000405.1, forward strand.
TGTCTTTGACATGCATAATGAATATGGCTGGCAGGCCATTTCAGAAAACAAATCACAACCGCGCGTCAAAGGTCTCAAACAATTATTCGGAGCCGATGTTGTTGTCTTTAGTTTGGATGCAGAATCTTCTCGTGCAAGAGGCTTACCTGATGCACATGAGTTGTACATCGGCTATGACCAGATTGAAATCGAAGATTTAGAGCTTTTGAAATCAGAACTGGCGCTTTCTGAAGCAACTCTGGAAAATGCCTACATCGTCAAAGAAAAATTTGGTCCTAATTGGATATCCACCTTGTTGGAGATGACTCCTGAGGAAATTGACGAGTTTGTGGAAACAAACAAAGGACATCCGACAGCCATTAAAACCTTGCAGCGCAGATTGAATACTGTTATCGCGAAGACACAATATTTAAAAACTCGCGTCAATCATAACTACATTGATGAAATTATCCGGTTTATCCAAGCAGGCAAACACGTCGTATTGGAATTTGGTCGCCAGAATAATTTGCTTGCCTATATGCTTGCGACTAACATCATCACCCGACGGATTCATAGAGAATACGTCAAACAGTCGGAAGTCTATCTGGCAAATCCGGAAAAGGTAGCGCCACCGCGCAAGCTTATGATTGTTATTGAAGAAGCGCATAAGTTTCTCTCGCCACAAGTGGCCAAACAAACTATCTTTGGCATAATCGCCCGCGAAATGCGTAAATACTTCGTGACGCTGCTGATTGTCGATCAACGACCAAGTGGCATTGATCCCGAAGTGCTCAGCCAAATAGGGACGAGAGTCACGGCTCTACTAAATGATGAGAAAGACATCGAAGCGGTGTTTACCGGTGTGCCTGGCAGCCAGGCATTGCGAACAGTCTTATCTCAGCTGGATCCCAAACAGCAGGCTTTAGTTTTAGGCTATGCCACACCTATGCCGGTGGTTGTCCGTGCGCGTCCATTTGATGCGCAGTTTTATCAGGCAGTCGCCCCGTCAAGCGAGATTCCGTCTGATAAGCAGACACGCCAGGCTATGGCTCGAAAAGCCCAAGCAGAGCTCTTTGGCGGCTAAGGCTATACTCGCAGACTGTTTTCAGCTATTGTGTTACGGGTATTTAGGCTGCAGGGCAGTTGGCTGAGAGCATGCAGGGACAACAGCAAGATCAAGACAACTTCATTGAAAAGCGTGATCCGGCAGAGCTGGCCATGTGCATCATTTTGGCGGCCATCTATTTGGGTCTAGCTCGCTACTGCTGGGGAGCGCTAATTAACGCCCACCAGATGCGACTACTCGTAAATATGATCGGCTTCTTTTGCACGATCGCCTTGCTGTCCATCGTGATCGGCATGCGACCTTATATAAGTCCATGCAGTCTGCAATTGTCCGGCAAGGGAATTAAATATCGCGGACCGTATTGGCCTCAGCGTAAAACCGTCAATTGGGATCAGGTCTTCCGCGTATACCTGAGTCCCGAGCTGATTATCATTCTTTACCATCCGCTGGTTAACAACAAAAGTATGTGGCCGCTGCTCATCCAGTCTATTTATTTAGCGGAAAAAGACAAAATCCCGAAGGCAATTTTGAAGTACTGTCCGGTGCAGCCGATTTTGTTGACCGGACCTAATTGGTTGACTCGCTTATTCCTAATTGTTGGATTTGCAATCGTCGCTATTTTTGTTTTGGACAAACTCGGTGTATTACTTGTTAAGTGATCGTAAATAAGTAACGAGATTTTCCAATTCAGCATCATTGATTGTCTCGACCGATTGCGGAGGCATATTGCCGCGACCTTTGCGAATGATCGCCTTCAATTGAGCGTCATCGGGAAGCTTCTCGTTTATTTCTTCAAGGCTTGGACCAATGCCGGCCTTGCCGCCGGGGTGGCAGGTGTTGCAGCTGCGTACAAACAATTGCTCGCCGGTAAGATTTTCGGAGCGTGCTGTTTCTTGACGCTGTTCGGCTTTTTGCACTTCTTCAATGTGCTTCACTTCTTCGGCAATTGAGCAGGCTGACAGTCCCAAAACGACTGCTACGACAGGACTTAGTTTGACGAAGTTGGCGGCAGTGAATCTCATGACAGCTCCAATAAAGAATCCAAAAGGAATTAGCCCAATAATCCTATTGACAAGTGTTCGCTAGGCATTGGCAGTTTAACACCTTTTGCTGATCAGCCAGAATCGAGATGGAGAGCAGGTTTACGGCGATCAAAAAACTCTTTTCTTTTGTCTGAAATTACGCTAAGGTAATTAAGTAACGTAACGGTTGATAAGCGCGTTAAACACATTGTCTGGTCGGAGTTTGCTGCCTCAATTAACATATAGTTTACGTTGGCCGTGTAGAGTAGGTT
>JAKFVJ010000060.1 GCA_021732245.1 Candidatus Obscuribacterales bacterium
ACTCAGCGTATGTCGGGACAGGTTGGTAGCATGTTCGGCAATCTTCCCGTCGGTCCATCCGCGGGTGGTCCTTGCGATGATTGCACCGATCAGTTGCAGCAATTGCTCGGCGGCATGGGCGATCTTGGCGCTCTCGGGGGCGGTGGCGGCGACATGGGCTCACTTGGCAATATGGATATGGGATCATTGTCCGGTCAGATGGGCAATATAGATATGAGTCAATTGAACAAACTAATGGGTGAACTAGGCGGAGGTTCTGCTGGTTCAAGCCACGATTCATCAGGCATGTCCGATAGCGTCGGAAACCTGAACCAACTTTTAGAGCAATTGCAGGGACAACACTGATACAAAGCGGGTTGCCATGCGGTGATTTCGGCTAAAATATGAGCCTGCTTTGCTGGCAAGTTCGGCGAGCGTTTGTATTTTGTCGTGTCTCGGGGTATCAGTTCGTGATTGATCGTTATTCGCGTCCGGAAATGGCTGCGCTGTGGTCTGATGAGGCCAAGTTTCAATGTTGGCTCGAAGTGGAAATTGCTGTTTGCGAAGCGCAAGCGGAATTGGGAGTGATACCAAAAGAAGCGGTTGCCGACATCAAAAAGAAAGCACGCTTTGACTTGAAGCGTATTGACGAAATTGAAGCGGAAGTGCGTCACGATGTGATTGCTTTCCTAACGTCCGTCGCTGAATCAGTCGGTGAAAATTCGCGCTTTGTTCACCTAGGCATGACCAGCTCCGATGTAATTGATACAGCTTTGGCGCTGCAATTGCGGAAAGCCGGCGCATTGTTGATGAAAGATATGGATGCACTCGAAGCAGCAATTTTGAAACAAGCGCGCAAGCACAAACACACAGTGACCATTGGCAGATCGCACGGCATTCACGCCGAGCCGACAACATTTGGATTTAAGATGGCTGTTTGGCTGGAAGAAATTCGCCGCAACAAGCAAAGACTTGTGGACGCAACGGAAATGATCTCGGTTGGGCAAGTAAGCGGCGCTGTTGGAACATATTCCAACATCTCGCCGGACGTGGAAAGACTCACTTGCAAATATTTGGGAATCACGCCTGATCCTGTCTCCACACAAATAGTCCAGCGTGATAGACACGCTCAGTTTGTCTGGACGCTTGCTTGCATCGGCTCCAGTCTCGACAAGTTTGCGACAGAGATTCGTCACTTGCAGCGTACGGATGTGCTGGAAGTGGAAGAGCCGTTTGCCAAAGGTCAAAAAGGATCTTCGGCAATGCCGCACAAGCGCAATCCTGTTGGATGTGAAAACATCTCCGGCTTGGCTCGTTTACTGCGCGGCAATTCATTGGCTGCGTTGGAAAACATTCCTCTCTGGCACGAGCGTGACATCAGCCACAGCTCTGTTGAGCGCGTGATATTGCCGGATTCGACCATATTGCTCGATTACATGCTCGCTCGTTTTACAAAGATAGTTGATGATCTCGTTGTCTATCCGGAAAACATGATTGCCAACATGGATGTATTCGGCGGCATCGTATTCTCGCAAGCATTTCTCATCAAGCTTGTTGAGCGTGGCATGAGTCGTGAAGATGCTTACAAGATTGTCCAGGGTAATGCCATGCAAGCTTGGAATACAAAAGACGGCAGCTTCAAAGACAATCTTATGAACGACAAAAACGTCACTGGTCTTTTGAGCGCGAAGGAAATTGAGGAAACATTTGATCCCAAGCATTATCTGCGTAACATCGACCAGGTGTTTGAACGCCTAGGAATTTAAGAGAGTAATGACGAAAAAAACAATCAACCTTTGCCTCGGCGTCCACAACCACCAGCCTGTTGGCAATTTTGATCATGTGTTAGCTGAGGCATGTGAAAAGTGCTACTTGCCGTTCTTTCAAGTTTTGGAGCGTTTCCCGAAGGTGAAATTCTCTGTCCACTTCACGGGATACTTGCTGCATTGGATAGCGAAAAACTATCCTGAAGTAATTAGCGTGATGGATAAGTTGCATGCACGTGGACAAATTGAGCTTGTCACTGGCGGATTCTACGAGCCGATTATGGCGATTATTCCTGACTGCGATAAAGTCGGCCAGATTCGCAAGTTGACTGCTTATTTGGAAAAACTTTTCTGCTCAAAACAAGCCAATAAAGAAATAATTGATGGCATGTGGTTGGCAGAGCGTGTTTGGGAACCACATCTGCCGAAGCCGTTGGTTGAAGCGGGTATTAAGTACGTCTGCGTAGATGATTCGCATTTTAGATCTGTCGGTCTGCACGATTCGGAACTCTATCGTTGCTATGTCACTGAAGAAGACGGCAACAAGCTGGATATTTTCCCGATTAATCAGAATCTTCGCTATATGATTCCATTTGAAACGCCGGAGAAGATAATCGAGTATTTGAAGTCAATTGCTACAAGTGAGGGTGATGCCGGCGCCTTCTATTTTGACGATGGTGAGAAGTTTGGCGTTTGGCCTCACACCTATGAATCAGTCTACAAAGACGGCTGGCTAGAGAAGTTCTTCACTATCCTGGAGAAGAATTCCGATTGGATACACATCAAGACTTTCGGTGAATACAATCGCACGATTGGTCCATCTGGCAGAGTCTACTTGCCGACTGCCAGCTACGCAGAAATGATGGAATGGGCATTGCCTGCCGATCGTGCTGCTGTGTTGGAAGATGGACTTCACAAAGTCGATGAGCTCTACAAGCCGTTTCTCAAGGGCGGATTCTGGCGCAACTTCCTCGTTAAATATCCCGAAGGGAATCAGCTGCACAAGAAAATGCTACATGCCAGCAAGCGCTTACAAAAGCTTCGTGCAAGTGGCAAAGTGGATGAGTCACAACTTCTCGATGCGCAAGACAAGATTTGGCAAGCGCAATCAAACGATCCATTCTGGCATGGAGTCTTTGGTGGTCTTTACCTGACCAATTTACGTACAGCAAATTTCCAAGCCGCTGTTGCTGCTGATGTTGCTCTCGATGCGCTTGAACAAAAAATCGGACTTGCGCCCAAGGGAATATCTGTGGAGACATTTGATATCGACTTGGACGGTTTTGACGAAGTAGTTATTCGTGGCGACAAGATTAATGCGTGTCTGGCTCCGCATTATGGCGGCGCGCTGCTTGAGCTTGATTACAAGCCACGCCCATTCAACTTGACCGACACTCTTTCTCGTCGCAAGGAGCCGTATCACGAGAAGTTGAAACAGGCACAGCAAAAGACTGAGGATGATCATGAAGGCGCCAAGACAATTCATGGACAAGTAGTCACCAAAGAAGCAAATCTTAGTGATTATCTTGCCTACGACTGGTATCGCCGTTTGTCCTTCCTGGACCACTTCCTTGGTTCACATGCGAAGCTAAAAGATCTGGCAACATGCCACTATCCTGAGCAAGGTGACTTTGTGCACAAGCCGTACAAGGTTGTATCCACTGAAGCATCCGGCAACAAGGCTCAAGTGAGATTAGAACGTGATGGTCATATCTGGTTTGATCACAAACATAGAACTCTCAATGTAAGCAAAATATATTCATTTGACTATGACACTGCGCAAATGAAGGTTGCTTATCAGTTGACAAACACTAGCGACGAGCCGATAAGTCTTTGGTTTGCACCGGAAATGAACTTCAACTTCCTGGCGCCGGACGCCAGCGACAGATATTTCTTCGAGCTAACAGGCGAAAAATGCGAGCCGGCTGAATTAGCCGGCAAAGATGATAAAGCTAACAGCGACGGAATAGGCATTGCCGACGAATGGCTGGGTATAAAGGTATTACTCAAGTGGTCGCAAAAAGCCAGAATGTGGCGCTATCCAGTATTCAGCGTATCCAATTCCGAATCCGGCTTTGAGCGAATCTACCAGGGATCAGCAATTGTTCCTAACTGGCATGTTGATTTGAAAGGACGCGAAAAGTTCGAAGTCGAGATTTATCTGACTGTTGGTGGCTTATAAACTAAATCTGCTCTCGACTATAAATAATTCGTGGTTTACCATTGAAATGAGTATTTTAAAGAGAGCTTGTGGAGCGAGAAGGGAAGTCCAATGTATCCAGCGTATTTGATCAGAGCGGGGATAGATTGGGTTCGTCACGCTGACGAGTTCAAAGACTCGAATCCTTACTCACGCTGCGTTGAATCGATCAACGCTGTCAAGAAATTGTTTGAGCAGCAGTACGGCAAAGACGAACGCTTGGCGTTAGAGCCTGCCACCATTGCGCAGTACTGGTCTGAATTCTTTTACGCTGAAGATCCATCACCTGATGAATCCGAATGGCGCGAAGGTCTGATAAAACGCTCCGGTCAGTATGATTCGTTTGCCGATTGGCAGGACTGGTTCAAGACGAATTACGCCAAAGTCTACAAGGAAGACGATATCTGGCAAGGCGTCTTAATGACATCGTGGGCGCATACACACCAATTCGAAATCCTTTTTGCAGACGATGCTTGGGAATTCCGTCCGAGCACGTCATACATGCCGACAAGTGAAATGTGGCGCTTTGAGTCGCATATGGATACTGCGTCTGATGTATTGAGCGAGCTGTGGAATGACGAAGTGAAGGCATATGGCGCAGCCGGATTTCACATCGATGAACAAAATGTCCCCTTCTTGGGACGTGTTGAGTGTTTGGGAT
>JAKFVJ010000078.1 GCA_021732245.1 Candidatus Obscuribacterales bacterium
ATCTACTGCGCAAAAACATATAGAGCCAATGTGGTTGGTGGCGATTTAACAGTAGGACCTATTTTGGTTGTTAATGTAACGGTAATGGGTGATGTTCACGAAGCTGGTTGTTTGACTCGGTCCGGAGCCAAAGTCGGAGATGTTGTAGTTGTGACCGGCGACTTTGGCGCAAGTGCTGCCGGACTGTCGCTCTGCGGCAAGAAAGCTGCACAGGAAAAATATCCTTATGTTTGGCAAAGGCATACAAAACCATCCCCACGATTGTGCGAGTCCTGGGCGCTTGTGAGAAATAGTGCCGGTCGTGCCAGCCTAATGGATGCGTCAGATGGACTCGCCGATGCTTTAATTCAAATTGCTAGAGCTAGCCAAGCGCAAAATGACGATTTGGGCATAGAAGTAAATCAATCAGATATACCGATTCACGAGCAAACTAAAGAAGTGGCACAACTTTCCGGTGTTGATCCTCTTGAATGGGCTTTTTATGGCGGTGAAGACTATGAACTAGTCGGCACATTGCCTGAGGAAATTTGGAATAACTGGAAAGATAACAACCCGTTTAAAGCCATTGGCAAAGTTGTTACGAGTCCGGGTGTGTTTTTAAATACCGGCAAAACAAAAATTGCCCTCGATTTGAAAAAAAGCTTTCAACATTGGACTGACTTGTAAGATTCTTACGCCTTACGCTGCCATAATATTCTCGTAGCGGTAATGGTTAACCGGGGTTTCAAATGAGCGCACTCGATGTCAGCAATATTCTAGATGGCAAGCAGGTAGCCAATTTAGTTCGTGAAGAACTGAGGCTAAAGGTCGATGGTTTTGTTCAGCAAGGCAAGCGCCGACCAGGACTTGCGGTAGTACTCATTGGCGAAAATCCGGCCAGTCATGTTTATGTGAAAAACAAAATTGCCGCTTGCAAAAAGGCCGGCATTGAAAGTTTTTTCCATCAATTCGCGGTGGATGTAACTTTGCCGGAAGTGCTCAGTTGCATTAAGAAATTAAACAACGATGAAAACGTTGATGGAATTCTTGTCCAGTTGCCTTTGCCTAAGCATTTGCCGACGGACGAAGTATTGGAAGCGCTGTCACCGGACAAAGATGCCGACGGTTTGCATCCCTATAATCTCGGGCAGCTTTTTTCCGGCAAAGATGGACTGCGTCCCTGCACACCAAAAGGAATTATGGTTTTGCTGGATCGCTATGGTGTTAATTTGTCCGGCAAAAATGCGGTAGTTGTAGGTCGTTCTAATTTAGTCGGCAAACCAATTGCATTGATGTTGCAAGAAAAGAACGCCACGGTAACCATGTGCCACAGCAAAACGGCAAACTTAGATGAAGTATGCCGATCGGCTGACGTGTTGGTTGTTGCAGCCGGACGTGAAAATATGGTGCGCGGATCATGGGTAAAACCAGGCGCGGTTGTGATTGATGTAGGCATCAACAGAATTGAAACTCCGACAGGTGAATCACAATTAGTTGGTGACGTGGAATTCGCCGGCGCTGCAGAAGTCGCTTCTCTAATTACTCCTGTGCCGGGCGGAGTTGGTCCGATGACTGTAGCAATGCTTTTAGCAAATACAGTTGCGGCGTACGAAAAGCATTTGAAGTAATTGGAGACAGGCATGACACAAGAGACGGAAAAGAGACTGCCTCCCTGGGCGAGAATTCTTGTAGCAATGGTGGTTATTACTATTGTCGGTGGAACAACTATTGCAATTTGCGGCGTGGCATTTACGCAAAAGATCTTTAACGAATCAATGAATCCGCAAATGATTAGCCGAGCCGTGAGCGATATTGCTGAGTTTTCTGAGCCATTACCTAAAGGGTTTAAGTACTTGTTCGGCTACAGCAATAAATTTATGAAACCATTTGCAATTGTTGCAGTGGATAACTCCGTCGACAAACAATATCTCACTCTTATGAAGTATCGCCAGGACACCGGCAACACGCAAAAGTTGTTGGATAGTTCCTATGAAATTGGTTTTTCTACTCCAGGAACCTATGTCAGATTTGTCTCGATAGAAAGCAAAGGGACATTGCAGGTTGGTGGTAAATCGGTGCCTTACATCATAGGCAAGACCATTGACTCTCAGGACCATAAATCTCATGCGATAGTAGCTACGCTCATAGACCCGGATCAAAAGAAGGCATTTGTCCTATATGGGTTGCAGCTGTCGGATGATGCCTACAACCTGGCGGCAACCGAAAGTCTTTTAAAGACCATTAAAAGCCTCTAGATACGTATGGCTATTATGTTTTATGATAATAGCCGCACATAATTGTTAGGAGTTTACCGGGATGTCTGAAGGTGATCACGCCGATTCTTCTTTGAAATGGCTGAGTTTTTTCTTTGTTTGTTTTGTCATTGTCATGGCAATCGGTGCATTTGCGATTTTTACCTACAACGTCAATGCTCCTGAGCCGAAACCAGCCGGTGGCGGACATCATGGCATGTTGTTGCCTGAAGATGGCATTGCCAAGTTGACGCAGCTAGCATAAGCATTAAGGCTTTTACTTACTCTCGACTGCTGTTTGTATAAGAGCCGCGCCTACCGGTGACTGAAGTTATTACGGCGACGGTCTTCAAGAGTTTTTCTGATAATGCCTTATCAGCTTGAGCATCCGAGTCTTTAATTCCTAGTAGCAACCGATTGTGTTGCAGAACATCCATTAGTGAATACTCGCAAACTAAAAGGAAGCGGTTGTTACCGAGTATATGCATGCGCATTGCGCGATGTCCGATGTCATCAGGACCGCCAAGTTCTTTGTAGTTGGCCTGGTGATCAGAAACTATCGCTTCGACCCCCTGATCCAATTTTGCATGACGCTTGTTGACAATCACTGAAGTTGATTGCGGTGAGTTGTCAGCCAGTACATAGACGTACTCTATGCCTTCTTCTACTTGGCAAAGAAGAACTGCTCCTGATCTCACATAGATTTGTGATAGCGGTGTTGCAATGACTCCAGAGTGTAATGCTTCTATGACCATTTCGCCGGAATCTAAGAACAACTTGTCAGGTTCCGGCTGTTCGAACTTTGTCTTGCGTGCGATGTGCAGCCGAAAGTTACTTTTGGTATTTGTTTTAGCAGTTTGAGCTGGTTTGTCGGGACTCACAGCAGGTTCGGTACCCGCCATGCAGGGCAATACTAGTTGGGTGGCCAATACTAGTAGGGATAAGCTGTATGCGCCGATACTTAATTTCATTAGAATCCCCCTGCCCCATAATTTCAGTTTATCAAGCCTAAGGGCATAGATTGAACAATTGGTTGCCAGCAAGTTGATAATAAGGAAAAGGGGACAAGTGATGGCGAGAGCAGAAATCCTGGCAATTGGCACCGAGCTTCTGCTGGGTCAAATTATGAATACCAACGCGCAATTCCTGTCGCAGGAATTGGCTGATTTAGGTATTGATTGTTTGTGGCATACAACTGTCGGTGACAATAAAGATCGCATAAAAGATGCGCTCAGGTTCGCCTTGGACAGAACAGAAATTGTAATCACGACAGGCGGGCTTGGCCCAACTGCCGATGATTTGACTATTGAGTGTATTGCCGAGTTTTTTCAGCAACCGCTTTATTTTGATGAAACAATTTCACGCTACATACAGCAGATTTTTGCCAAGCGCGGATTACCTATGCCACCGTCCAATGACAAGCAAGCAAAAAGACCGGAGGGTTCGGATATTTTGCCAAATCCTGTAGGCACTGCACCGGGAATAATTTGGAAACTCGATGCCCGGCTTTTGCAACAAGCAGGAATTAAAAATCCTGAGCAGGAACGAGTAATTTTGACTTTCCCGGGTGTGCCGAGCGAAATGGAAATTATGTGGGAGCAGACGGGACGTCCATATTTAGAGCAAAACTACAGTGGTGGTGTCATCTGGTCTTGCGATTTGAAACACTATGGTATTGGTGAGTCAGCTCTGGCTGAGCAGGTCGGCGATTTGTTGGATATGTCCAATCCAACTGTTGCGCCCTTAGCAGGACGAGGCGAGTGTCGCTTGCGTGTCACGGCTAAGGCAAGCACGGTTGAAGAAGCTCAGAAGATGGCTCAACCTGTAATTGACGACATCAAGTCTCGCAGTGGCACTTTGCTTTATGGTACAGACAAGGACACATTGGAAGCAGTAGTTGGCCGCATGTTGAGTGAACAAGGATTGACGATTGCTTTTGCTGAGTCTTGCACGGGCGGTTTGGCTAGCAAGCGACTAACGGATATTGCCGGTAGTTCAAAATACGTCAAATTGAATCTTGTTACTTATTCCAATGAAGCTAAAAGCGAAGTGCTTGGTGTGCATGACTTTATTCTCAACAACAAGGGTGCTGTAAGTCCGGAATGCGCCCATGCAATGGCCACGGGTGCGCGCCGTCTAGCAAGTGCCGACATTGGTGTCGGCATTACAGGCATTGCCGGACCTGATGGTGGAACACCTGAAAAACCAGTGGGTCTTGTCTATTTAGCCTTGGTGACGGAAGATTTTCAAACGGATAAGAAATTGCAGTTTTCTCCAGAGTTATCCAGAGCAGAAATTCGCGAGCGTACGGCAAGCGAGGCTTTGAATTTGGTGCGATTGTTCTTGCTTAAACAGCGAGTCAAAG
>JAKFVJ010000116.1 GCA_021732245.1 Candidatus Obscuribacterales bacterium
GACCCGATTGAATTAGCTTGTGCTCGTCCATGAGCGCCACATAAGCACTATTAAAGCGTCCCAGATTGGCTATCGACCAAAGACGCAGGATTCCTCCTATAGCAACAAGTACAAGCCCAATGTCGCGCATAAAGCCATAGGTGACCGTAATCTTCAATTTTTCACAAAGCACAGCACAAGCTATGTACAAGAAAATAAAACCAATCATTGTCCAGACGACACTTCTTTGTTTTTTCTCTTCCTTGACCCCAGCAGCCGGGCGAAAACCCAATAATCCACTGAGAAAGCTGATTACAATGCAAAACTGCACCAACATCAATTCTTGATGATGGTGCGGAACGAAAATGGAATTAACGCCTCTAACAAACGCCATTGGACTTACTACAAGCAAACAAGCAAGCAACGCACTTACAAGCGCAAGAAGAAAGTTGCGTCCCTTTGTGCGCTTGGTCTCAGCAATTACACCGCGGACAATATCCGTTGCTACCATCTCTTAGCCTAACGAGCCGCGCCAAGGAATTTCAAACTTACACGCACCAATGATTCAACATCTTCATTGCCACCTTCAGTTGCCGACTTGATCGCCATGCTTACTTCAGTTGGCGTATAACCAAGTCCATTCAAAATCTCGCGTACTTCATCATGAGATGAGGAGCGAGCCGGACCTTCCGTTGAATTCATGCCGCGCTGCTCTTGCCAATTTTCTACTTTACTCTTCAATTCAAGGATGAGACGCTGTGCTAATTTCGCGCCCACACCTGGAGCCTGACTTATAAGTTTGTGATCGGAAGCCATAATTGCTTCAGCAAGCTCTTGCGGTCCAAAGGTGCCAATAAGCGCCAGTGCCAACTTCGGACCCACGCCTGTAACTGTCTGAATCAGATTGAACATCTGACGCTCATCTGAATGAGCGAAGCCAAAAATAGTCCAGTCATTTTCGCGAATTGAAAGTGCCGTATGCACCATCACTTCATCGCCCGGCTGACCAACTGTCAGCAATGTGCGGCGAGAGACAACCAAATCAAAGCCGATGCCGCCAACTTCCAGCACAAGCCGGTCGTGTGGACCACCCGTGCTTTCCTTGCCTACAACTGTGCCTTTTAGATAAGAAAGCATTTCTTCTTGTAAACCGCATAAGAGCAACGTACATTCTAAACGAAATTCGCCTTAGACAATCGTGAATTAAATCTGCAGAGAATTTTGAACTTTTTGCCTTCAATTCCGTATTAGGAGTAGGCAGCAGACCATTGTAGGACAGTGTCCGACCTTGACAGCCAGCGGCAGACAGATTACGATATATGAGGAATCGGACAATGATCTCCAAGCTCGAATTCACCCTCAGTGCATTCAAACACGGATACAAGAGAAGTGATGCAGACACAGTCATATATGGCCCGCTTACAAAAGTATTTGAACGAGGACCAGGCGAACTCGGTTGGCTTATCGCCTTCGTTGGCTTCAACAACTCTGCAGAACTACTGGAAGTGTTAGTCCAATGTAGCGACGACCATGAAATTTGTTTCCACATAGACAAAGCAAACAAAAAAGTAAGAGAAGAATATGAAAGAGCTTAACCGCAAGAAAACCAGACCAGTCGATTTAGACGCCCGCATAGCTAAGATGAAGAGTGACGCTCGAGAAAGAATTGTCGCGCGAGGAAAAGTTGAATTTCGTCTTGATGAAGCAATGATGCGGAAGCTACTTGAAAAAGCGGACCGATTACGAGTGCCTTATGGCGTTTATGCCCGCATGTTAATGGTGAAAGCTTTGCACCAAGAATCCTAGCCAAGGAAAAGGAAACACCAAACGCCATTAGGCATTTGGTGTTTGTGCTTGGTCGGGGCGAGAGGATTTGAACCTCCGGCCTTCCGCACCCGAAACGGACGCGCTACCAAGCTGCGCTACGCCCCGATGCCGCTTATATTAACATGCCAGGATATCTTGGCATCAACGAAAGCTAATCTAACGCCAACCGCCGGACTGCAAACCATCCGGATCAGTCAAATGAGCCTCGTCATCAATTTGTAACGGAGCGACTTGCTTGTTCGATTCCGGTTGCTGAAGATTGAGCAAACTCTTTTGCTTAGGTGTGAGTTCTGACTTTTGCTTGGTCGACACAACACCTATTTGGCTTGCTTGAATGGGCATCGAATCGCGAGTTTGGCGAAACACATCAACGTCGGCATTTTTATCTTTGCCGGTAAACATAGATTGGATCAATTGTTGATATGCAAAAAATGCCAAAGTGGTTACTACAAGAATAGCCACAACTGCAATTAATTCCACCATTCGGTTTGGTGGTTTTACTTCCTGAAATTGTTTAGTTGAAGGCTTTTGCAAACGTACCAAGTCGTCTTTTAAATCAACTGCCGTTTGATAACGATCCATAGCGTTTTGCTGAGTCGCTTTTTGAACTATTGCACTTAAGCCGTCAGAGATTTCCGGCCTGAAACTTTTCGGAATGGAAACATTCAGAGGTGTCGGATCGCTATTGGTTAGAAGAAAATGCATAGTGGCGCCAAGCGAATAAGTATCGGAATAAACATGCGCGTCACCCCAATACTGCTCAGGTGGAGAATAACCGGCAGAAACAACATGCGTGCCCTCGCCTGATGGATCAAATGGACGAGCAATACCAAAGTCGACTAGCTTGATACGACCTTTTACATCAAGCATGATATTGCTTGGTTTAAGATCACGATAAATAACAGCGGGGTCGTGCCCATGCAGATAGTCCAGCACATCACAAATTTGCGACGCCCATTCAATTACTTGCTCTTCGGAAAATGGCTGTCCACGCAGCTTAAGCAGAGAGCTTAAGTCTTTTCCCTCGACGTATTCCATCACCAGGAAATAGCCGCCGTCTTCTTCGAAATAGTCGAGCACTGCAACAATATTTGGGTGCTGCAACTGACTTAGAACATGCGCTTCTCTTTCAAACATCGAGAGTGCTTTCAGTCTATCTTCTTCACGGAAGAATTCATCACGCAATTTCTTCACAACACAAGGGCGCGAAGAAAGTCTCAAATCGCGCGCAATGTAGACAGTACCCATGCCACCTTGTCCAAGCGGACTGACTATCTGATATCGCCCTTGCAAAGTTGGCTGCGCCACGGCAATGGTATCCATCGCCCCCGGACAAGGACCGTCATGCGGCGCAGACATTCCACAGTTGGGACAAATAGCCAAGGATATTCCCTTTTGAGGCAGGATAAGCAGGAGCTTAAAAACAGTATAAATCGGCCTTTCAAAGAAGTCCATCGGAGACTGCTTCATTGTCATTCTGAGGGAGTGAAACGACCGAAGAATCTGCCGTAGGTTGAACACGAACTTGTTTGCAAAGTGGAACCAGGTTTCCGTGCGGCAGATTCTTCGCTTCGCTCAGAATGACAAAGGAAAAGTGTGATATGGTTTTATATGCCTTCCAGGAGATTCAGCAATGGCAATCAGAGTGGCAGTAGGTTCAGACCACGGTGGTTTTCCTTTAAAGAAAACAGTGGTTGATTTCGTCAAGGCACAAGGCTTTGAGGTCTTGGACTTAGGTACAAACAGCGACGAAGCTTGCGACTATCCCGATTTCGCTGAGGCTGTGGGCAAAGCGATAATCAAAGGTGACGCGGAATTAGGCATTGTGCTTTGCGGCTCCGGTGTCGGCGTATCAGTTGCCGCCAATAAAATTCCAGGAATTAGAGCAGGAGTCTGCCACGATACATTCTCGGCGCGTCAATGCCGTGAAGACGACGACGTCAACGTCTTATGCATGGGCGCTCGTGTCATAGGAACTGAGCTTGCCAAAGATGTTATGAAAGCTTTCCTTGATGCAAAATTTTCCGGCGCCGAGAGACATCGCAGACGCTTACAGAAAGTTCTAAAAATCGAACAAGAAAATTTACTGCAGAAAACGACTTAGTTCAGGGTCCTTGTAGGGGCGCATTGTATGCGCCCGAATCTATATCAAGTCATACTTCTGGCACAAGGTTGCGTACTTAGCCAGACCTTGCATATGTCTTTCCGTAAAATCAAAGCTCAGCTCGTGAAGAAAATACTTTTTGAGTCTTTCTTCTGTCAGTCCGCTCTTCAATTTAGCTTCAGCAATTACATCAGCGAATGCAGTCGTCAGTCCAATGCGTTTTGCTTCAACTAGTGCCGAGCAAATTTCCTGGAACAAACCAAAATTGGTGCGCACCCATTCAGCACGCGCTGCCCAAAGTCCAAATACAAAAGGCAGACCATAGCACTTATGCCACCACTCAGCCAAGTCAACTCGGTAATACAAGCTCGACCACTGCTCATCTACGGAAAGCGCATGATCGCCAATTACCAAAACAGCATCAGTAGATACTGAATCCAGACTTGGATTTTGCTCAACAACAAAGTTAGCGTTTAACGAAAGTTGATCCAACAACAATGCTTTCAACATATTGACCGAACTTGCCGAAGTTGCTGTCACAGCAATTGTTGCGCCGCGCAACTGCTCAAGTGGTTGCTTGCTGAATAACAAGACGCTGCCGACTGGACCTTCGGCCGATATCGACATGCTTGGCACTAAAAACAAATTGCCGCTTTTGAGATAGTGATA
>JAKFVJ010000330.1 GCA_021732245.1 Candidatus Obscuribacterales bacterium
AAGGCAAAAGTCGCCAGCGCCAATACCAGCACCATTTCAATTGGCTCATTTCTGTTAGTTATCATCCTCTTTCTTTGCTTGATGCACTTTGCCAGCGGCGGCAAAGCTTTCAAGGGCATAGTCAACCAAGTAAACGAATTTATCGAACACTCAACTACAACCAAATAGACAAGCTACACACACTAAAACATGTTATAAATAACCCAGATCTACATTTCCGCAAGGAGCTTTACCTATGAACTTCAAATTACTAGCAGCAGTGGCCGTATTTGCTATGGTCGCCTCCACACCAGCTTTTGCAGCCGATGACTGCAAAGCCAAAGAGTGCGCCAAGAAGATTGGCAAAGGCGTTATGTGGGCACCTAAAAAGGTTGCTTCCGGCACCAAGAAGGGCATGCAAGCAATGGGCCGCGGCGCTAAGAAGGTTATTGGCAAGGACTAATGATTGTAGGGGCGCATTGGATGCGCCCGTCCTGAAAATAACGAAGGGGCAGGTAAAACTGCCCTTTTTCTTTAGGCAAACCGGCAATCGAGAGTCAAAGCGCGGTTTAGACGTCGGACGTATTCGTCTTTAGAAATCATCTCAGCACCAAACCGCGCAAGATGGTCCGTGTGATATTGACAGTCCAATAACGTAAATCCTCTTTGCTTGAGGCGTTCCACCAGAAAGACCACGCAAACTTTGGAGGCGTCCGTTTGCCAATGAAACATTGATTCACCCATAAAGGCGCCGCCCAAGGAGACTCCGTAGAGCCCACCGACAAGCTGTCCATCCAAATAGGCTTCAACACTATGCGCCAGACCCAATCTATGCAATTCACTGTAAGCCTCGATTATTTCCTCACTTATCCAAGAGCTTCTATGAACTAAAACATTGCCGAACTCATCAGTGTCTTTTCTTTCCGTCTCGGCACAGGCTCTAATTACCGCATCAAAGTCACCGTCTGCCTTCAACTCAAAGCCACCGTGCTTGTACGTTCGCATCAAAGTATGCGAGGCGTGAAAACTATCGAGATCAATAACGCATCGCGGATCCGGACTAAACCAAGCGATACTTCCCTCCACAGACATGGGGAAAATTGCTTGACTGTAGGCTTTTACCAGTAATTCCGGCGTAAGCTTCAGATCACTTTCCGGCATTTGCTGATTTGGGCGTCAAAGAACGAATGTATGCAATCAAATCGCACATATCCGCCGGCGGAATTTTCTTCTCGTTGAAGCCGCGCATCGGAGTACCTGTTACACCGGTGCGAATCTTCGCTTCCAGTGTTTTATCGTCTTTAAATTCTTCAGCAAACTCTGCGCCCTTGATAGGCTTTCTTGGATTTACGTCATTACCGCCCTTTGCGTGACATTCAACACAGTCGTTTTTCTTGAAGACCTTGAGTCCGCGTTGAACATCTCCTTCGGCGAAAGCCGCCTGTGAGACTAAAAATATGCTGCATAGACTAAGCAACCAAGCGTTACGATGCATCCGGATCTCCTTCTTTTTTCTTGCGCAGTATTCTGAATTTGTAACTAAGACCGTTTTCGTTATGAGGTTGAGATTGAAAAATCTCCTCGAAAGCTCTTTCGTAATCCGGTAAAAACGTATCACAATCGAACTCAGCATCAACTTCCGTCAAATACACCTTGCGCAGACGATAGTCTCTCAGGCAAAGGTCATAAATCTGTCCGCCGCCTATTACAAAACAAGTCTCCACAGGAAAATCTTGCAGCAGCTCCAATGCATCATCCAACGAAGCCACTTTCAAAACTCCATTGGGCACTTTATAGTCCGCGTCTTTTGTCAGCACAACATTCAACCTGTCATTCAATGGTCTGTGCTTAAGTGGAATCGACTCCCAGGTTTTACGGCCCATTATTACCGCATTCTGATAGCTGCCCGTTTTCGTGGTGCTTGTAAGTTTGCGAAAATATTTCAGATCGCCCGGCAAATGCCAGGGCAAGCGGCCTTCTTTGCCAATGCCTCGTTTTCTATCGGCAGCAACAACAATGTCAAAATCTATAACCATCAATTTACACAGCGACAGGGAATTTGATAAAGCCTTGCGGCTGGTAGTTTTTCAACTGAATATCTTCAAAGCATAAATCGAAAATTGACTTGTCGGCAATTTCAACCGTGGGCAGAGGTCCAGGCTGTCTGGTGAGCTGCTCTTTGATGCCGTCCAAATGGTTCAAATAAATATGGGCGTCACCGAGGGTATGCGTGAAAACACCCGGCGTGAGATTACATTCTTTTGCCACCATCATCATCAACAAGGCATAACTGGCAATATTGAAAGGCACACCTAATGCCATATCAGCCGAACGCTGGTAAAGCTGGCAATCAAGACGTCCATTGATTACGTAAAACTGGAAAAGCAAATGGCAAGGCGGCAAGGCCATCTTGTCAATATCAGCCACGTTCCAAGCACTAACCAAGAGGCGACGGGAATCCGGATTGGTCTTGATTAGGTCTATGACCTGCTGAATCTGATCTATATATTCTTTGCGGTATTGTCCGTCAACTTCGACAAATTTCGGCCAACTGCGCCATTGATAACCATATATAGGTCCAAGATTACCCTCTTCATCTGCCCAAGCGTCCCAAATAGGCGTGTGCTGGGTCAGATCGTCGTTTATGTTGGTTGAACCCCTTAAAAACCAGAGCAGTTCACGCACGACGGCGCTAAATAAGACTTTCTTGGTTGTGATGAGGGGGAAACCCTCGCGCAGGTCGTATTTAGCCTGGGCTCCAAAGATGGAAATAGTGCCGACACCTGTGCGGTCGTCACGTCTTTCACCGTTGTCGAGAATATGGCGAACTAAGTCAAGGTACTGCTTCATAAAGTCAGATTATAGCGTCTTTCAAAATCGTTAAGGCACGGCTATTTTGCCCAATATCACCGGATAATTGATGCACTACCTACCCACAAGGGGATGCTCATGATCACTGAATCCAGAGTGAAAGAATTTGTCAACGAACCCTTCACAGATTTTTCCAAGCCGGAAAACAAGCAGGCTATGGAAAAGGCGATCGAGACGGTCAGATCGACTTTCGGGCAAAAGTACCCCCTCATAATCGACGGCAAGGAAATAATGGCTAAAGGCGATGACTTCATCGTCTCGACCAACCCTGCTGACCCCAAAGAAGTAATTGGTTATTTCACCAAGGCAACACAAAAAGATGCGGATGCGGCAATGCAAGCAGCACTTACCGCTTTTGAGAGTTGGAAAAAGGTAAGTCCTGAAAAGCGCGCTGATTATGTATTCAAAGCAGCGGAAATTATGCGCAAGCGTAAATTTGAATTATCAGCTTGGCTCACTCAAGAAATTGGCAAAAGCTTCGCTGAAGCAGATGGCGATGTAGCAGAAGCAATTGATTTTTGCGAATTCTACGCTCGCGAAATGCTGCGCTTTGCAGGCAAGCAACCAGTGACACCATATCCTGGTGAAGACAATAAACTCGTCTACATTCCACTAGGCGTTGGACTTGTAATTCCACCATGGAATTTCCCTCTGGCAATTTTAGTCGGTATGACGACTGCCTCAATTGTTGCAGGCAATACCGTCATTCTCAAACCATCATCTGACACACCGGCAATTGCCTATCAATTTATTCGCATTATGCAGGAAGCTGGATTGCCCGCCGGCGTCATTAACTTCATGCCGGGACCAGGCGCATCAGTAGGCGACTATCTGGTAACGCATCCGAAGACTCGCTTCATCTCCTTCACCGGCTCGAAGGAAGTCGGCTTGCGCATCAACGAGTTGGCAGCTAAACCAAACAAAGGACAAATTTGGATCAAGCGCGTTGTAGCGGAAATGGGCGGTAAAGACTCCATTATCGTCGACAAAGATGCTGATGCAGAAGAAGCAGCGCAAGGCATTGTCTCTTCCGCTTTTGGCTTCCAGGGTCAGAAGTGTTCAGCTTGCTCTAGAGCAATCGTGCACAAAGATATCTACGACAAAGTGTTGGAAAAAGTCGTTGAAAAAACCAAAAAGCTAAGCATCGGCAAAATAGAATCTTCCGATGTACTTATGGGCCCTGTAGCTTCGAAATCTGCCTACGAATCGATTCTCAAATATATCGAAGTGGGCTCGAAAGAAGGTCGCGTTGTTGCCGGAGGCAAAGCGCATCAAACACCTTCCAACGGATATTTCATTGAGCCTACGGTCATCGCCGATGTTGATCCTAAAGCAACTATCGCCCAAGAAGAAATCTTCGGGCCGGTACTTGCCTTTATCAAAGCCGACAGCTGGGAAAATGCCATTGAAATTGGCAACAACACAGAATTCGGTCTGACCGGTGCCGTTTATTCAAACAGCCGCGAGCACTTAAAAGAAGCTGCCGAAGACTTTCATGTAGGCAACTTATACTTGAACCGCAAGTGCACAGGAGCTCTCGTTGGTGTCCACCCGTTTGGCGGCTTCAACATGAGCGGCACGGACTCAAAGGCAGGCGGCAGAGATTATCTGCTTCTGTTTATGCAAGCGAAGTCCATTAGCGAGAAAATTAAATAGCTTAGTTTCGATAGAATTTAAACTTCCAGCTTAAATTCTAGTTTATAGATGT
>JAKFVJ010000375.1 GCA_021732245.1 Candidatus Obscuribacterales bacterium
GAATGGACTATTTGGATGCGCGCTACAAGCATCAGAAGTGATGGTTAAAGCAGGCGCAATCTCAAAGACAGTATTTGGAGTAGGACAACTTATTGAGCAAGCAAAGGATGCGGGCTGGACGGAAGTTAAAGATAGTGAACCAATAAAGCCGGGCGATCTTGTGATTTCCTATCATCCGGCAAATCCAAAAGCAGAAGGACAACGCCACGCTTCAATTGCAGCAGAGCCAAACGAAAAAGGTGAGCCTATGGTTTGGAACAATACTAATCGGACTCGCGGACAAGAAGACGATGATCGTTCCAAACGCTGGGATAAGGAGCCTCTTTCCAATCTTCCGTATCCGGCCTACAAAGTCTATCGTGCGCCAGAAAGCGATTAGATCCACGCGGACGGGACCGCGGACCATACTTATGGGCGGACAGGATGATGTCGGGTCTGGGAATGAAAATTGGATCGGCTCGAAACGTATGGAGCGTTCAGTGTGCTGGCTTTACCAGTAGGTGAAAGCTGCGACCATCGAATTCAAATTGTCCAACTCTTTCCAATCCAACTTTTTCATGTGCTGCTACTGAGCGATGATTGCTTGTGCTTACCAAGGTTGCGACTAGTTCGAGATCTTTTGCAGCAATTCGATGCATCTCGGCATACATTGCTTGAAAAACACCCTTTCCGCGCTGTGTTTTGGACACGCAAACCGGTCCTGCTAAACATAGCCGGTATTGATCTAAGGTCTTGCCTCTGTAGTTAATCGAAGGCAGCTTCTGGATCATCGTAGCTGGAAGTGGGTAAGAGCTGTTGAACTCGAGAGAGCCAACGCCCAGAAATCCAACAAGTTCTGTGGCTTCATAAGCGACGATCACGCAACCGCTGCGATTCATTTCCGCGTATTGCACTTCATCAAATCCGCCAGAAAGAAAACCGTCTTCCTTTTCTTGTTCCGTTAGCACTGATACCAGATTTGCGTCCTGCAACGCAACAACTTCTTTGAAATCAGCTTCCTGAGCTCTGCGGCACTCCATTTCGCTTTCTTCCTTTCATTCGTTCATTCCATTCGATCAAAAAACTTTCCACTGCTTCATTGTAAGGGCGACACTATGGATGTCTTGCTGATAGCAGCCAATTATAGCTAAACTCAAAAATCAGTCATCTAACGCCCAGAATCGTCCAGTTGGCGGACGTTTTTGCTCACATAATACTCACGGTCGTGGAATATCTTAAGTATAGGAAACCCCTTCTTTCAGTTCGTGACAGCTATGAGCAACACTTTTAATACCCTTGTTTCAAACCTTTCGACGGTAGTTAATGCCGTCAATCTCTACCAATCAGGAAGATATAGAGATGCGATTTCGTCTCTACAAGAGCTGTTGGACGTGGAGCCCAATAATTGGGAAGCTCGCTTGATGTTAGCAGTTTGTTTCTACAAGACTGGTCAGCTCGGCGCGGCACATCGTGCGTTTGACCTGATTGTTGAAAGAACTACTGATCTGGATATTCGACAAAAGGCACTTGAAGGCACTGAGGTGACAAGGGCTAAGTTGCAAGGTCACCATATACAAGTCGGAATACCGGCAGAATTCGGCTGCCATGCAGAAGCTCTGGGCGTCGTCCGCAGAGAGCAGCGGTTAAGCTGGTTGTTGTAGTTTACTCTCCAGAGGCTTGATCGCTGAGTGGATCAGACGTGTGACTGAGTAACTGTTTGGCAGCCTGTCCGACAGTGTATTTGATGATGCCGCATCCGCCAAGGCAATAATCAACCTCTGCTTTCTCGGAAAGGAGACTTTTCAGGGCTTTGTCACCGGCATCCTTATCTAACTTTCTGATGAGCATGGCGGCATAAAGGCGGCCAGCGGGGGAACCGTTGGCCAGAACATCATCGAGTCCTTTTCGAATCTTTGCGCCTTCCTTGAGCGCTTGCTCGTAAGCTAAGTAGTTTGGTCCTTTGACTCCTGCAAAGCCTGTATGTGCTCCACAAAAACTCGTTGTCGTTTTCAATTTTTGAATTAGATCCGACTCCGGTGTGGAAAAGCTTGCTGCTCCATTCAACCCGAAGAGAAGTGCAGCAGCAAACGCCGGTAGAATTATGCGTTTTATCATTTGTTCTCCTATTCGACCACAACGGTATCTGACTGCCCGCGACCGAAGGTTTCAGGTGTGTACATCTCCTCGGCCTTTGTTGGTGCGGCGACAAACTTGCCTGGTGTCGTTGCACGTGCAAGGTACGAGTAGTTGTAATCCCCTTCAGATAGGATAGTTGAGAACGCCTCGGCGCGCTCGTCGCGCAGATTCTGGTGCTCGAACCAACGGTAGGTCCACCACCATCCAAAGCGGCGTCCAAATCCAATTGAGCGCGTCAGTGGGATTGGACCATCGTCACCGTCATCTATGGATTCGACAGGTGTATTTTCGTTGCCTGCCAATTCAGGATTTACGGGCTCGAGTCCGGCAGGTAGAGGGTCGACCAGCGCAACGTGATGTCTTGTTCCCGGCATCGACATGGTTAGTTTCACTCGAACTGTCGTGCCGGCTTTTATCTTCCAAGTACCATCAGGAAGCTTCTGCACATCCTCTTTCTTGTCCACGGCTTCGTAACTGCGCTGTACCGCAAAGCCGCGGTCCATCGGCGTCAGCCGGAGATTCTTTGGTGCATAGTTTAGCGCCAGTCGATAATACAATCGACCTTTGCCAGTTTTTGAAAGCACGATTTTGTTTTCACGATTGATTGTGCTAAGGAAACTCATAGGCACGTCCATGTTCGCATTGTCAGCGTTGTATCCCTGGAATTTGTGTTCTCCCAGGTAGTCTTCGCCTAGCCACGCGCGAACAAGGAAGTCTGGTTTCACGTTTTCGTACTTATCGAAGTATTTGCGCATAGCCATAAGGACAAACGCATTCTCTTGTGTGTTGTCCCAACGTCCTGCTTTGCGATGTCCAACCAGTGACTTCAAAAGCTTTTGGTTGAGATCGTTGTCCGGCTGATCTGAAATCATTCCATTGAGTAATACAGCGTCCTCACGCGAGTCGCTCCAGTAGATCAAGTAATTTTGATTGCCACTGTCTCTCCTTACAAAGGAAGCCTTGCTTGCTGTCTCCTCAACATGATTGTTGAGATACTCGCGGATCTTTGTAAGCTCTGCTGAGGGCTTAGACGTTAGTACAGGCATCATCCAGCCAAGCACCTCCAGTGGTGCCTCATCCAGCTTGATTTCCTTCGAAAGTATAATTGCATCGTCCCACGCTTTTTCAGGTTCATAGAGGTTTCTCACATAGAGCGCGTATGCGCGCACGCTCCATTTTGAAGGTCTGGTGTAATCTTTAGGAATGTAATGCGCGATGTTTCGCAGATAATTGCGATACATGTTTCTAGCTCTATCGGATACTTTGAAGCCCCCGATTCTTGCCCGCTCCAGCGCATGGGCTGCGTGAACGCTTGCGAATGGATAAGGCGTTTGGGTGTAGACCGTATCCCACAACTTGAATGAACCATCGCCTAACTGCCTGCGTTCAATCAACGCAATGTCGCTGGTTAGCTCATCTTGGATCTCCTCAGGTTTTGGCAAACCTTCAGGATGCATAGCAGCCAGCATATCCTTCAATGCATCAATTGCGAGGATTCGCGAACTCAATTGTTCCGTACATGCATAGGGATACTTGTACAAATAGATGAACGCGTCGGTCAATGTTTGGAGCGCTGTTGAGCTTGTGCTGACCTGCAATTCGCCCACTTGTGGGAAGACATCGGTGGGCAATCGCAAGGACTGCACAATCGTGCCTTCTGCATCATAGTTACCATAGGTGGCAAAAGTTTCTGTTGTCGCAGGTGTGTAAACCGGCAACGTAAATTCGTTCGCGTCACTATTCTTGTTATCTGCTAGCACGAGTTGGAATCGGGCTTTGCCCACAGCTCCAGCTGTGGCGGGGAATCGAATCTCCACTCGATCCTTTGCCGGAATTTCAATCAGGCGGCCTGTGTTTTCATTGAATGAAACTTTATTAGCTCTAACCGCTATTCGAGCAGACACAGCTTTCTCCGATAGATTCTGCACAACAACCGGCAGCTCGAATGAGTCACCGACGTTTAGGAATCTTGGTGCCGAAGGTTTTAACGTCAGCGGTAGCTGCGCCGTTATGCTGGTGTCGGCATAGCCAAAGAAGTTCTTTCCTGAAGCAGCTGCCACCATAATCCGATAGCGGCTGGCGCTATCCGGTAGCTTCAATTTCAATTTGACCCGACCTTCATTATCTGTTTTTGCGGAGGGATCGTAGAGAGCAAGAGCTGCAAAGTTCGAGCGCAGAGCAATCGCTCCCTGTGAACCACCGCCGCTACTTTCTTCATCAGCCACCGACGCATCGGCATATGCGGAGCGGCTTCGAGCAGCTCGAACAGGAGCTGGAGCTCCGGCTGATTTCGCCATTGCAGACATCGGAACCGGGCCTGATGACCAGCCACCGCCGCCTCGTCCTCCCTCCATTGACATGCCTCCGATTGTGCCATTAGTTGCACCTTGGAGCATCGGCGCTGAAGCTGGTACCGGCGTCGGTCTTGGACCATCTTT
>JAKFVJ010000091.1 GCA_021732245.1 Candidatus Obscuribacterales bacterium
CCCAGACATTCATGCGGTACGAATTAGATGAGTGTTCGCGTCCGGCGAAAATAGAAGTGATTCGCTGGTTGAAACTTGGCACAAACTGCAGAGCGGCATAAGCAATTAACGGGATAAGAATTATCGCAGCCATTAGAAGCGGGCGTGTTTTTGGTTTTTCTACAAAGAGCCATTCAAAGATGATTAAGCCAAAGACAAAGGCAATAGCGCCAAGGGCAATGAAGCCACCGCGGCTGCCTGTAAGCAAAAGAGCTGCAAAAATAACTGAGGTTGCACCAGCCGGTAGAATTGCCAGAATGAATTTCTTGGCAGCAATTGAAGCAGCTGTAAGCGCAAACGAGAGTGGCAAAAGTGGCACCAAATATCCGGCTAATAAATTAGGATTGTTTAGAGTTGCATAAATTCGTGTGGCTTTGGATTCGAGAGTAGGATCCTCCCAGGTGGCTAAGGGTGCCACACCTATCTTGTACTGGTAGAGACCATAGAGTGAAACTAGAAGACCCGACAAGACAAGTGAACCTATTACTAAGATTACTTTTTTAGGTTGTCTATTGAGACCTGCGGAAAAAAGAAAGTAACTAGCCGTATAGACGACGACTTTAGCAAGTCCAATAACACTGTCTGCAAAATAGCGGGAGGCAAATGTGGCTACGACATTTACAGCCAATAGAGCAATAATGAGCGCGTCGAGCGTGGTTGCCGAATATTTTTCCTTGCCTCCTAAAAACGTGCCCAATATTCTCATTAAAAGTGCGGCGAGGACAATTACGGCGAGACCTTCTTTGTCGCTGGCAAATTGCGGCATGGGCAGTATGAGGGCTAGCAAAAGCACTGCAAGAAAGCTAAACCATTGAAGAGTTGTGCCCAAAGACTGAAACTTAGATTGAGTTAGTCTGGACAGGAAATCATTTGCCGACTTAATTAGTTTGCCGGAAAGCGAATTTTCAAATGTGAACTGCCAGCCGCCATCTGCTTTTTCCAGAGACACAACGGAAGCCATGGCATCACATCTTTTTTGTATGGCTGCGATCATAAGCTTTGGTTTTATTTGCTGTATTTGTGAATGTCGACAACAACGCCCTGTGCACGATACTTGAAGGATTCCAGTTCAACCTGGTTGCCTATTTTTATTTTGTTGCCTCGAATCACATAACCGTCGTCAGTTACTTCAGCCTGATCTACAACAGTGACTAGAAAATCATGCGCTAACGGTTGGGCAGGATCAGCAAAAGCGACAGCCTTCTTCCCATCAGAAGCCATGAAAGACACTTGCTTAGCCCAGTGCTTAACAGCTGCTATGGCCATTGGTGGCTTTACCGGTTGGTTGCGAATAGTTATTGAGGCTGTGTCACCGACTTTGAAGAGATCTTGATCTTCTGTTTTCAAGCCGGTGATGTAGACATCAATTGCTACTTGTTCTACTCCTTTAATTACCTTGTCTACTCCGGCATGTCCGGCTCTGGCCATGCCAAAACCGAGGGCTGACAAGAGTATGATGGCAATCAAGCAGGAATCAATTGCATTAAGTCGTCCAAACAACTTGAATTCGTTCACAGGTAGTCCTCGCGTCAAATTTAAATCAATAATACAGGACAAAAGCCATTGTCTTAAGCTAATGGCATAATTGAGTCAATGTTTCCTGTATATGATGACAATCAATCTTCCAGCAAGCCCATAGTCACCTGGGTCCTTATCGTCATTAACGTACTTGTCTTTGTAAACGAAGTGACGATGCCGGAAGGTGCGCTCAACAGCTTTCTCGATGTCTGGGGTACGGTTCCTTCGAAGCTCACGCATAGTCCAGGCACAGGCGAGTATCTGACCTTGTTTACGTCCATGTTTTTGCACGGAGGTTGGTCTCATCTAATAGGCAATATGTGGTTTTTGCATATTTTTGGCGACAATGTCGAGGATCGCATGGGACATTTCAAATATCTGCTCTTCTATTTGATCTGTGGCATTGCAGCCTCACTTGCTCAAGTCTACTCAGACATAAACACAACTATTCCAGGAATAGGCGCAAGCGGAGCAATTTCAGGTGTTTTAGGTGCGTACGTAATTCTTTTCCCCGGTGCCAGAGTAAGAACATATATCGGCACCTATACAAGTATTTGGGTGCCGGCTGTATTTTTCATTGTCATCTGGTTCGTGATGCAATTCTTGCCGGCATTGGCCAGTTTGAATTTGGAAGGGGCAAAAACCGGCGGCGTGGCCTTTTGGGCGCACGTGGGTGGTTTCATAGCCGGTGTCGTGCTGGTGAAACTGTTTGCTTCAGGTTCAAGAGAAAGCCAAGCTACTTTACGGCATTTCTAATTGCTGGCATTTCTAGTTTTCAGTACTAGTCTTCAGGCATCGCCACGTGATATAGTGCCTGCAGCATTTCTTTTTGGCTAGTAACGGCAGTGCCTGGTTTTTTAACGACAATACTGGCTGCTAAATTACCTAAAGCCATGGCTTCTACAAAACTAGCTCCGGTTACAATAGCCAGCGCCATAGTAGCAGCTACCGTGTCGCCGGCTCCGCTTACATCGAAAACTTCACTCACATTGAAGGCCGGCAATTCAACCATTTCCCGGCCTTTTTCAAAAAGAACCATGCCTTCTGCACCGCGAGTAATGAGCAATGCCTTGCTGCCTGTGATGAGCATGAGCTTCTTGCCGGCTTCCTTCAAAGACTCAGTGGAATTTATAGCAAAGCCAACGGCTTTTTCGGTGTCTGTTTGATTGGGAGTTATAAGAGTTACGTCTTGGAAGCGTTCAAAGTGGTCTTGAGCATCGACTATAAGGAGAATGTTTTTCTCTTGGGCTATTTGACGGCATGCTTTTATAACGGCCGAAGTCATAATACCGCCGCGGTAATCGGAAAGAACAATTGCCTGGTATTGTCCTGCTGCTTGTTTTACTTTTTCAATGAGCAGCGATTCAATCGAGCTGGAAATTTCCTCGTGTGAAATGCGGTCCATTCTAAGCAATTGTTGCAGATGCGAATGTGACTTAGAGAGAATGCGTGTCTTTACAGGTGTTGGTCTTGAGGCGTCTTGCACGAGTCCGTGAGTGATACCAGTTGATTCAAACATGCGTGTCAATTTGACTGCGTAATCGTCTCTACCGCAGACGCCAATTGCGTGGCAAGTTGCCCCAAGGGCTGCTACATTGTTGGCAGTGTTGGCAGCACCACCTAAGATAAGTTCAGTATCTACATGTTCAAGAATGAGAACGGGTGCTTCGCGAGAAATACGTTCCGGCTTTCCTTCGACGTACTCATCAATTAGTAAGTCTCCAAAAACAATTACACGCCCTGAAGATAATTGTTTGATGCGTTCGCGCAATTTTGATTTGCTGAGCATATGTAAGTTTGCGCGAGCTTGAGAAACAGCTAGATCAGGTGGATGCATTCTTTCCAATTCCTTAAATAATTCCCTGCTTGAATGGTCATCAGGACTCAAGCCCAAAGACAAAAGTGTAGCTTGCTTTGCCTCCTCAATATACCGTAACTGCTGATAAAGTCGGGCTAAATGAAGGGCATGTAAGACGCCGTCGGCAGCCGTTGTCGCCTTCACCAATTCCTCTCGAGTATTGAGTATGGCTTGCCTTTCGGTTTCGGTCATTTCGTCCTTATCTGAAGGCTCCGTCCCCTTGAGAAACTTGTCAATTAAGGGCTTGATTTCACCCTTTGTTTCATGGGCAAATTCCGATTTGCGCGCCTGGAAAAAGGGCTTGTCGCCCATGTAAGAAAAGCTTGTCGGCGTAGCCGAACTTGATCCAGAACCGCCTCCGGGCTGCGCCTTATCGGACATGAGATCAGAAAACGAAAGCGAATCAGGCTTTTGTTCAGCCTCGTCCGGCTTTTCTTTGCCGGAATCTCCTGGTGAATCTTTCGGTGTATGGGGATTGGACACAATGCACTCTCCAAGCCGATTGTCCTTAGTCCATTGTACTCTCCCATTAAGGACTATTTATGTTAGAATCGCTGACAAGCTGAGGGTTTGACTCGATTTAACCCTTGTCAGGAGATGGCTGAATAGCCGAGGAGAGCAAAGATATGAAGAGAACGCTATTTGCTTTTGCCTTCTTCATCATCACGCAACCAGCTTATGCCAATTGGGGAAATGAGCCGGTTAAAACAGAAGAGCCGTCCTTGCGCCCGCCTGTAACAACAACCACTACGACAACAACTGTTACTGATACCACTGTCATACATACAGAACCGGCGCCCAAGCAACGACGCGAAACTCAAGCTACTCAAGCTATAAAATTGGAAAAAATTCGCCGTGATAAGTGGATTGCCTGGCGCATGGCCAAAGATCCTTGGATTGATAGAGCTTGTTTAGCTGATCCGGGATTGCCTGAAGCAATTTGTGCTCATCCGGGACCTGCTAAGTTGTTGGCTAAGCACCCGCACATTGACGCAATTGCAGAAGCAGATCCATATCTTTGTAGGCGCCTGACTCAATGGAAAAAGGCCACACTTTATCTTGTGAAAAATCCTAATGCCGGTCCTGTAATTACAAGAGATCCGGAAGGAATTTATCGCGCGGTGC
>JAKFVJ010000301.1 GCA_021732245.1 Candidatus Obscuribacterales bacterium
CAGCTCTCTTAAATACATGACCCCGGCAGCCTATGCTGCCAAACACTCAAACCAAGCACTGGAGGCAGACAAACCACAAAACGTTAAACTCTCTGCTTGACGTGGCACATATCTTGGGGGCAGATCATCCCGGCTTATACGTGAAGGGAAGATCGGATCCGTCTGGGCAAACAAGTTGAAACCTTTTGACCGTCTTGCTTTCTGATGCCACAGCCGCAACACGCAACTGCCCCTTCCAATGCACGGACCTGTCTGCTACTGCGCTTTTATCCATCTCACTCATCTCCCTTTCGAAAAATCCTGATGCCATATTGTCCGTACTCACTTGCCACCGGAATTACCAACACCTATCTAAAAACAGGTTAACTCCTGGTTTCCTGAAAGACCTCAGGCGCCAGACTGAATCAGCATCATCCGTCGGAATGATCTTTCGGAAGCTTGCACGATACGACAGAGCCTCAACAAAGAAACACTCTTGCCAATCCTCCTCTTGCCACGTTGTAGGCACCGCCATGTTATCGAGCTGAAGAATTACCAGCGCTCCACCAAGCGGACGATGTGGTGTAGCTTGAGATTCCAGGCGGAGGTAATTTATTGATTATCTCTTTACACTTTCAGTCAGGTGCGCTTTAGTTTCATCAGCAGTCTGGTGAGCTTGTGTAGAAATAGATTGGGAAGCATGTTTCACGCGTGCCAATTGTGTACCAATCAACACCATGGCAATGCCAAATATTTGCCAGGCGGATAATTTTTCATGCAGAAGCAGACCGGCTAAAATAATGATTGTAGGCCGCTCAAGCATGGTAAGAACCGATACGCGAGTTGAGCCAAGTTTTGAAATTGCATAAAGAAAAGCAATGTTAGCAATCACGGCAGCAGCTCCCATCCATATGCCTAGCGGCCAAGCCATGCTTGGCACCTGCCCAACATACGGTGTGAAGACAACCAAAGCGACAATTCCATTGATCAAAAATACATATGTCGATACAAGAACTGATGGAACCAAGCGCGTAACTGCTTCCAAACGTGTTCGATAGATAACCACGCTAATTACTACTGCCGCAAGGCATACAAATCCTTGCAGTTGGGAAAACCAGGCACCATTAACTACGGATTGAAATTCAACCGTCAAAGTCACACCGAAAAAAGCAAGAGCAAAACCAAGCCAGAACTTGATACCAAGTACATCCCTGCCTAACCATTGGTTTACTAATGCCACAAAGGCAGGGGTGGTTGTGAGAATGGTAATCACCAAAACAGCCGGCAAATACCTTAAGGCAATAATGGTCATGCCGCTTGTAAAAAGAAGTTGCAAGCCGACTGATGCCACTTGTGCAAGTCGCTTCCAGCCAATCCATTTAAACTTTGCCAGCAAAGGTAAAATGAAAAAGAAGCCGAACATAGTCTTGAGATAAAAAAGTTGGAATGGCGACGCCAGTCCACGATAACCAAACTTAACAAGAATCGGCTCGATGGAAGCACCAAGCAAGACAAGAACAATGCCGCCGGAGGTGAGGAATTGCTCGCGAAAATTACTTGCCCTTAGTGCCTTGGCGCTATTCATTTATGGCCTTGCAAATAGCGCCATGGCTCATATTGGCCAAACCAATTTTTTCCAGTGTCCTTCCTTGCCGGCAAAAATCTTGCCCGGTCAATACCGAAGCAATGTTAATTGTCGAATCGATCATGGGTGTTGCAAGCTTAGCCACTCTTGCCAAGGCTTGCATTGGTATCAAACTGCAGGCAACATCCTCGCTGATAAAGCGATGATCCAAACTTGCCGGTGCTTGGCTGTAACGATAGTTGGGGACTGTTTGCATTGCCCCAAGCAATCCATTTTTATTGTCACAACCATAGTATCTATTCAAAAGCTCCGCCATCGGAATCAATGTTGTTTCATAGGCAGAAGCGATGCTTCGAAATTCAGCTTCCAATTGCTCTAAAAGAGCAATTGTCTTCTTGGTCAAACCCTCATAGTAAAAGAGGAAAGGCTCGCCTCTATCAATTGTGTTCATGTTTGCAATCATTGTAAGCGTGTGAGCCAAGGCACCAAAATCCGTCAGCCCTCGTTGTACAATATTTTGTGCCGGTTCCAAGCCGGGGAAAAATTCGCTCATTGTCTTTGCGCACTCACGCGTGCGTGATTGAGAGTGCGCAGAAAACAGTGTCCAGTTTTTAAACCCGCGAATCCAGATTGATTGATCCGCCTGAATTCTGCCGGCAAACAGCGCATCCGTCTCGCAAACTAAAACATCACAAGCACCGTATCGGCGAAGAGCCTGCTCAAATTCCAAAACCCCGCAAAACTTGCCGGAAAATAAAATTATCTCGGTTCCCGGTTTTAAAGATGGTGCCAATACTTTAGCCACATCGGCATAGGCGCTGGTTATGGTGGCAACGAAAATCGTGTCACATTCACAAATTGCTTTAGCATCAATGGTTACTTGCTCAATTGCAAAAGAACCGTTTAATAGCCCCTGAGCCTGGATCCGGCCTTTTTCTCTCATTGCCTGAGCTTTTTTCGGGTCACGCAGAAACATATAGACAGCATAACCACGATAAGCAAGGAAACTTGCCAGTGCCTGCGCAGAGTTACCGCCACCCACAATGCCAATTGCCCGCAACTGAGGATTCGGCGCAATTGCAGCTGCAAAGTTTCCTGCGGGCAAACTATTGCTGGTTTGAGGCAAGTGTAAGGCAGACAAGTATTGTGTTTTCCAATTAGCTCCAACAAGACCCCCACTGTAACTCTCCATCCGCATTCTGAGAAGCCTGGTTGCAAAGCGGTACCGAGGTACAAAAAAGTCGCAGAGATGTTAACCAGAACAATTTTAGAACGCGCTATAAGGTCGCAACAGCCTAACACTCAGTCGCTAATCGGTCTTGGAATCATCGGCATCCTGGCATCTTTGCTTCCCGTGCAGGAAGCTAAGAATTGATTGGTACTTTTCTTAATTGCCATGATTTTTACTTTTGTGATTTTTGGACATTCAGACTCATTCTTTCATTTATAATGGTATGTTCATTTTAGTCCTGTCAGCAGAGTTGTTATCGTCTAAGTTTGAGGTGAGTGAAATGCGCAAAACAGTTTTTTGTATGTCTATTTTGGTTTCTCTGGTTGGCTTCTCAAATAGCCCGGTTCTTAGCCAATCCGTTCATGAAGGCACCATATATGGTGTCATAAGCGACAGCATGTGTAAATTTGACCACTCAGGAATGATCAAGGCGGGACATGCAAAAGATTCAGCCGATCGCACCAAAAAATGTGTAAGCAAGGGCAGCAAGCTGGTGCTTGCCGACGAAAAGAACAATATTGTTTATGGGCTAGCCAATCCAAGTAAAGCCAACCAATTTGCAGGGAAAAGAGTCTCTGTGGAGGGACACATAGACACGAAAGCCAAAGTCGTCCATATCCACTCCATCAAAGCAGAGTAAAACGCCCGCTTCAGAATGTGCCCGAGCATCTCCAAGAATCCAATATACTGGTCTACCGATTATTGGAATCCCTGTGTTAGTCCTTCCATCAACGAAAAAAGGGATAAACATTAATGCGTAGATTTGCCTACATTTTTATTGCTGTATCCTTAAGTGTGCAGACAGCCATCCCTACCAGGGCGCAAGACACGCAAGGTCCGGTTCAATTCCTCAGGTAATAATTGCCCAACGCACAATGTTTCAAGTACGAAAACAATATTTAAATTCGCTTATTGCTCTTCAGCAGAATGCAGTTCAACTTAAAGGATTCCTCTTAAGTGGCGGCTTAACTGCCCCGCAGCTTACAAGCACCACTGAAGGTGGATTCAATGACTTCGTTCAACATGCGGAAACCGAAGGGGTGCGCACCGGAACTCAAAATGCGCTGGATACCGCAGGCTTGGTTGAATACTAGAAGGACGGTCACGATCAGAAACAAGAGTGCCTTGAAATTGACAATTGTATCTATGCTGCTGGCGCCGTTAACCGTAGCCGGTCCAGCTTGTGGTGCGCCTTACGTCCATACGGGAGCCCATGGTTCGAGTCCATCTCGGCAACGGACCTCGGTGCCTGTGGTCTGTAACTTTCAGCACTAATTGGCACGGTTTCTTCGGAATTATTTGGCAGTCATTCGACCGATTGAGCGATTAATGTATGGGGGAAGTCTTGCAGACAAAAGAGCACAGCAAGTCAAGAGCGGTCGTCCGGTAGCGGTCACCATCGTATAAGCCCCACTGAGCGCAGGGAATAGACTGCTGGCCATTCGTAAGCTTACCCTATGAAGAATGACTGCCTGCGGCTATCCTCATCAGAATCGAATGAGGCAGACCTATTGGCAGATCCACAAGACGGGTCGGATAAAAATAAAGCTGAGCAGGGCATCAATGGCTGTGCGGCGGCGGTATACGACGCTTGGAATAAGGCGACAGGATTGTGCCGACAGGCTGAAGTAATCACACACGGCATTGTCGAAGGCGGCACGAAGGAATTTGCGCACGAAATAGCAAAACGTCCATTAGAGACGGGTATTAACGGCGGGCTATCGCTGGG
>JAKFVJ010000452.1 GCA_021732245.1 Candidatus Obscuribacterales bacterium
GTTGATTCTAGGGGAGAAAAGATCCCTGTGCCTTCGGAGGCAGAAATTTATAAGAGTGTGAAGCGCAATGGAATTCTTAGAGCCCTTGCCTGGGGAATTCCGATTGGAGTTATTTCCTTTGGCTTTTTGGCTGTTCCAGCATTCGCGTATTCTGGTGCACACACCAAAGTCACCAATGGCTCACTTAAAGCGAATATTGCGGAGCACAGCTTCCGTGGTGGACACTTGAGCCCAGAGAGTTCGATCTCGAAGATAGTTTTTATTCCGAAGAAGAATGGAGATATTGGGCAAATTGCTCTGAGTCGCGTCATCAATGAAGAAGACGAAACCATGACTCAAAAGGTAATTGGCATTGAAACGACTTGTGATATGACAGGAGAGAAAAAACCGTGCAACAAAATTGCAAAGCAATAGTTCTGATTGCAGCCTTCACCTATGGTGTGTTGGCTCCGCTTCAGGTTCTGGCTGATCCTATTAAACTGGAAGAAGGCGCTCCGGTTAGACTTAAGCTTCTAGATTCAATTTCCTCTGGTACGAATCACGAGGGAGATAGCGTTAGCTTCCGAGTCATTGATGATGTAATGGCGGCTGATGGTAAGACTATTTTGATCAAGTCCGGTGCTCCAGCTTGGGGCATGGTTTCAAAGCTAGAGGGCAGAGGATGCCTTGGCGAGAAGGGACAGCTTTCGTTGGCAGTGGAGGGAGCTAAGTCAATTGACGGCAAAAAGATCCCTTTGAGAGCTGCTGTAAATCGTGAAGGCAAAGGTCAACTCGGACCTGTTATTGCCCTGAGTGTGGTTATCTGTCCGCTCTTCTTGTTGATGCGTGGCAAAGACGCTACTATCCCTGCTGGCACTCAAATTAGTGCGTACGTGGATCGTGACTCTCTAGTGGAAGTCACACCGGCACCGGGTATAAGTCCGGCTGTTGCAGCTGCCGGTACTGTGAATATTGCCACCTCTGAGCAACCACTGCCAACAAAATCTGTTGCTGACTCAGACGCTCCAGTTTCCTTGGTGAATACGGCCGATGATATGCCTGAGGCTTCAGAAGCACTGGAAAAGCTCTATAACTCTGGTCTTCTGAGTAAGAAAGAATATGAAACCAAAAAGAAGACGTTGACCAAGAAGAGCATTGCCTTGAAAAAGTAATTGAGACGGTTTGATATCAAAGCTTGGCTACACTCTGTGAAATAAGGGAAGTCCTATCATTCCGAATGAACGAACATCCAACTTGGTCCTAAGACCGTCCCCTCAAGCGTTCGATTTGCTTCAGCGTTTCTTCCCGCTGAAATTTGGCGCTCCCATGCCCTGGATCAATTCGTAGTGCTTCGTCGTAACAACGCAAGGCTTCCGAATACTGTCCGAGATCATAGTAAGCATGGCCAAGATTGGTCTGGTTGGAGGCGCTTTGGGGATCTATACGAGCGGCTTCTTTAAAGTCGGTGAGCGATTGTTCGAATTGCTTCGAGTAACCATAGCATTTACCGCGCATTTGATATGCTTCAAGCAAGTCTGCAGTTTTTGGATTTGAGCTAATCACTTTTGTGTAGTAAGCAATTGCCGTCTTGTAATTCTCTGCTCGGTACGCCTTGAATGCCGATGATAGATATTCGGTAGTGCTAGCGTTCTCTGGTGGTTTTTCCGGTACGGATCCATTCATAGTCCTGTATACGAAAAAAATAACTATAAGAAGAATAAAAACCCTAAAAACAGTTGTCTTCTTATTTGATTTATTCGGACTCTTCATGCACTTCTGCCTTTTGGACTTTGGTAAAAATGGAGCCGACAGTGGGAATTGAACCCACGACCTACGGTTTACGAAACCGTAAGCCTATGTGAAATTGGGCTTTTTTAAACATTATCGTTCGTTATCAAATATTGGCTAGAATGCCCAATACTTGACACTTTGCTAGTCGTCAAGCATTGCATTTGTTGTCACTCGTTTTCTAGAATGTGATTACCTGGTGATTGCCAGGCAATTGCCAGAAGAGACATGGAGTAGACAACATGCCGTCAATTAGGATCACCAACACCAGCATGAGCAAGATCAAATTGCCACCCAACGGCAAGCGTGAATTTTACTGGGATGAGGAGTTGAAAGGCTTCGGCGTCAAAGCAAGCAGTATCGGTTTGACTTATATAGTGCAAAAGCGTGTTGGCGGCGGTAGAGGCAGCAAGATAGTCCGGCATGTGATTGGCAGCGCAAGAGAGCAGGACGCTTCAGTTGCAAGAGATGAAGCCCGAAAGGCATTAAGCCAACTACGTGGTGGTACTAACCTCAATGAAGAGAAACGTAAGGAGGCAAAGGAGCAGGAACTAAAGGGGATAACGTTGAGTCAAGCCTTTGCAGAGTTCAAAGCATCCAAGGACTTGAGACCGCGAACTGTTCAAACTTATGACGAGAACATCAAGCGGACATTAAATGACTGGCTTGATCTTCCATTAACTGCTATTACGCCTGAAATGGTGTTGAAGAAACATAAGGAAATAAGCACCGCTGGAAGAAATGGCAGAGGGATTGCCTCTGCAAATCAATCCATGCGGCTTCTTCGAGTCATCTTTAATTACGTCATGGCGACTAGGACAGATGGTAATGGACAACCCACAATCGAGAAAAACCCTGTTGGCATTTTGAACCAACTGGAGCGCTGGAATGCGTTGGAAGAACGAGACACGATAGTCCATGCCGATGATCTTAAAGCCTGGTACCAAGCGGTCATGCAAGTCGACAGCGATAAGCTTCAAGACTTCTTCCTGTTTTTGATGTTTACTGGGTTGAGAAGAAATGAGGCTATGCAGCTACGGTGGGAAAACTTTGATACCAAGACTGAGACTCTCACGATACCCAAAGAAATTAGCAAATCTAAGAGGACGAGAAAGATTCCTC
This sequence comes from Candidatus Obscuribacterales bacterium, assembly GCA_021732245.1. GTDB lineage: Bacteria > Cyanobacteriota > Vampirovibrionia > Obscuribacterales > Obscuribacteraceae > SBAT01. The sequence continues at coordinate 2,890 of JAKFVJ010000452.1, forward strand.
TAACGGATGCTCTTCTCGATATATATAGGAAGCGTAGGCAAAAAATCGTCCTTGGTAATCCCTACGTATTCCAAGGTAGACACGGGAAGGGTCATTTGACGGAACCTAAGAGCGGTGTGCTCACGGTTCGTGAGAAGAGTGGTATCAATTGGTCGAGTCACGATTTACGGAGATCGTACGTAACCCTGGCTAACAAATTGGATATCAGTGCGTACAAAGTTAAATTTCTAGTTGGTCACTCCGTTAGCGGTGATGTCACTGGCAAGCACTACTCAAAGCTTACTGTTGATGATGTACGTGATGCAGCTCAGGAAATTGCTAATTTCTTGAAAGAAAAAATGGGTATGAAAATAGGTTCGCTAGAAGGTGAGCGAAGAGTAGGTCAATAAAGTTTGTTGGGGCTAGCTCTCGAAAAGTGGAAGCTTTACCACCTGCTCCAACATCTAACTAAAGCAGTATCCTAAAGCAGGTGCAACGATGACGGTGCAAACAAAAATCTATCCTGGCGATTTGCCGCCAATTTCGCCAGGTCCGGATGCAATGGCAGAGTGGCAAAGGCGCTGGGAAGCTCTGTTTACCTACTTCAACCTTGATATCACTATTATGCATCCGGTGGAGGCTGAGCGTGCTTTGCTATGCCAGTTGATCGAAAAACATGAGCCAGCAGGAATGAAGCGGCTTCTGTTGTTGTTGCCAACTTTGACCGAATCGGGTACATCCCTTCTTTTGCGTAGCTTGGCTGATGAATACTTACCTTGCCTCTCAATCAAGAGTCAACCAAAAGGCGGGAGACCGAAAGGATCCACGAAGAAGGATTCTAAACGAGAGTTGAAATTATTTAGCCTGATACACAGTCAAAAACCGCAAGACCAATACCGCGGCTGGGGAGCTGAAGAGTTGATTAGAAAGATTCTGAGAGAGCATCCAGATTTGGAGCCCAAGAGTAGGAAGGCAGAGCCCTGGCGGGCAGCCTATTCTGAATACAGAAGATACATGGGACGGACTAAAGAGATAGATAAGGATTTTGTGCCGAAGGTGCAAAATAGATTCCCGGAGCTTATAGCAGCCTGTGAGCCTTCGACTAAAGCCGAGTTTGAGCGGTGGTGTGCCCTGGCTAAATTGACTCCAGCAGACGGCGACAAAGATGCTGAACGAGAGCTGGAAGAGAAAAAGCATGAAGCATTTCATGGAGTCATCTTCGGTTCCCAATGGCATTCATTGAACGAGCAACTCAAAGTTGCTTTGAGTGCAAAAAATGACGAAGAGGTAGAGGCTATCAAGAGCAGGATGGATAGTCTTGCCCCAACCTGCGATGGTGCCAAGTTTCTGAATCTATTTATGAGGACTGATACTTATTTGATGATTCAGGGTGGCGAGTAAGCGGTAACTGTCGATTTAATGTGCGGAAAAACTACTGGGACAATTCCGGGGTTTTTATTCGCACTTGACTGTAACAAAATTCCAATCAAACACCAAAAAGCGTTATCGGTGTTTGTAGATTGGAGGTAATGACATATGGTCTCAAGACGAGAATTAGAAAGCGGACTGGTGATGCGGGTAAAGTTGTCAGCTGCTGCGAAGCTGGCAGGCGAGAGCCTCGTCACATTTGGCCGCAAAATCAAG
>JAKFVJ010000243.1 GCA_021732245.1 Candidatus Obscuribacterales bacterium
ACCAGGGCCAAACTTATCAGGGCTAATTAATTGCTCTTTTGCCCAAATACCGGACAGAGGATTCATACCATTGGTCAATGCTTTACCGAAGACAATGATGTCCGGTTTGACATTGAAATGCTCCATCGACCAGAGTTTGCCTGTGCGATAGAAGCCCATTTGGATTTCATCGTCGACCATCATGATGCCGTGGTCTTCGCAAACTTTTGCCAGTCTCTCAAAATAGCCTTGGGGTGGTATCACATAACCGCCAGTACCTTGAATCGGCTCTACAAAGAATGCACCGAATTCAGAACGCTTGGATTTTGGATTCCAGACGCTGGTGTATTCATGCTCGAAGAGTCTTTCAATTTGCTGAACGCAATAGAGTTCGCATGAATCAGGCTTCTTGCCGTAAGGGCAGCGGAAGCAGTAAGGATAAGGAATGAATTGTGCGCGATCACCGAATTCACCGTAGCTTTCGCGATAGCGATAAGACGAAGTTATAGACGATGCCGCAAGAGTTCTGCCGTGATAACCGCCTTCAAAAGCAAACATGCGGCTCTTACCTGTTGTCTTACGAACGAGCTTCAAAGCATCTTCAACAGCTTGTGCGCCGCCGACGTTGAAGTGCACGCGTCCGCCCTGACCAAAACCTTCTTTGACAGATTCGACAATCTTGTCGGCCAATTCAATTTTTTCTTTGTGCAAGTACTGGCAAGCCAATTGTGGCAAAGTGTCGATTTGCTTCTTCAGAGCGTCGTTAACGCGCTGATTGGAATAACCGAGGTTAACGGCCGAATACCACATTTGCAAATCGAGATATGGTGTTTCGTCGCCGTCATAGAGATAGCTGCCGTCGCAATGAGCGAAAATCTTCGGACGCTCAGCGTAGTGAACGGTATCCCCGTAAGAACACACGCGGCTTTCCAACTCCAACAAGGCTTCTTCTTCAGCCAGCCTCGTCTCTCTATCAGCTACGTTTGCAGCAGCTGCTGCGGAAGCGGAATTTGTACCAGCAAAAACATTCGAGCTCATTTCTGTTACCTGCTCAGTCCTATATTAATGGCCAAAGGAATTATATTGAAATTGCTTGGTAAGTTCCTTATAGAAACCTCTCTCTTGGCGACTATTTTGGTTTAGACAAACTCCCCAAAAGCATGGAGCGACCAGCCTTTCAGCCGATCGCTCCAGATGTGGTTTCTCTTATTTGTCTAGCGACATCTCATTTAGCGAGCAACAAACTTGACAAGCAGGAGGGCTACGATGTTCAAAATCTTGATCATCGGGTTAATAGCCGGACCTGCAGTGTCTTTGTAAGGATCACCAACTGTATCGCCAGTCACGGCAGCTTTGTGGGCTTCAGAACCCTTACCGCCATGATGACCTTCTTCAATGTACTTCTTGGCATTATCCCAAGCGCCACCACCCGAGGTCATCGAGATGGCAACGAAGATACCGGTAACAATTGAGCCTACAAGTACGCCGCCCAATAGTTTGGCTGCTGCGTATTCGCCAGGCATCGCATTGCTCAACCAGACAACACCAAGAAAAGCCAAAACGACAGGCGTCAATACTGGAAGAAGCGCCGGCAAAACCATTTGCTTGATGGCGCTGCGTGTAACGATGTCCACGCAAGCGGCATAATCTGGCTTAGCTGTGCCTTCCATGATGCCTGGAATGGCTTTGAACTGGCGTCTAACTTCTTCAACTACCAAACCACCTGCGCGGCCGACAGCTTCCATAGCTAGAGCACCAAACAAGAACGGAATCAAACCACCAAGGAAGAGTCCAGCCAATACGAATGGGTTGGACAAATCAAAAGTGATGATTGCATTGCTGCCTGCTTCAGTAATTGCGTGTTGCAAATCTTGTGTATAAGAATTGAACAACACAATCGCTGCCAAACCTGCAGAACCAATTGCATAGCCTTTGGTTACAGCTTTGGTTGTATTACCTACAGCATCTAATGGATCGGTAATTGCACGAACTTCTTTTGGAAGCTCGGACATTTCAGCAATACCACCAGCGTTATCTGTAATAGGACCATAAGAGTCGATGGCGACAATGATGCCTGCCATAGACAACATGGACATTGCAGCAAGAGCTACACCATAGATATCAGCAAGCGCGTATGAGATAAGGATACCGCCGATGATCACGATTACCGGCAATGCTGTTGAACGCATCGAAACAGCCAAGCCGGCAATGATATTGGTGGCATGTCCTGTTTCAGAAGCTTTCGCAATGCTTTTAACCGGGCCGAAAGCAGTCGAAGTGTAGTACTCGGTAATCCATACAAGTAAACCTGTTACACCAAGACCAACCAAGGTCGAGAACCAGAAGTTAATTGGATTGGCTTCAGCACCACGAATGGTCAAGCCGGTCATCATTTGCATTGTGATTGGGTAGAAGATACCTGCGGCCAATACGCCCGCCACCACGAGACCCTTATAGAGAGCACCCATGATGTTTTGGCTCTTGCCCAACTTCACAAAGAAAGCACCAATTACTGATGTAATGATTGAGACACCACCCAACACCAACGGATAAAGCAGGATGGATGTGTGTCCAGCCGCAATTTGTTCCTTGAAGGTAATCGATGCAAGAAGCATTGTGGCAATAGCAGTAACTGCGTAAGTTTCGAACAAGTCGGCAGCCATACCTGCGCAATCGCCTACGTTGTCACCGACGTTGTCGGCTATTACAGCCGGGTTGCGTGGATCGTCTTCAGGAATTCCTGCTTCAACTTTACCGACCAAGTCAGCGCCTACGTCAGCGGCTTTGGTATAGATACCACCACCAAGACGGGCAAACACTGAAATCAAACTGGCGCCGAAGCCCAATCCGATAAGCGCATTAACGTCATTGGTTACGGCGTAAAATCCGGCAACTCCAAGAAGTCCCAGACCAACAACCAAAAGACCTGTAACCGAACCGCCTTTGAAAGCAACATCAAGGGCTTTGCTCAATCCTTCAGTTGCAGCTTGAGCAGTACGCACGTTGGCTCTCACCGACACAAACATGCCGATGTAACCAGCCAATCCGGAAAGAATTGCGCCAGTTGCAAAACCAAATGCTGTTGTCCAGCCAAGCACTAAACCGATGATTACAAAAAGCACCGCACCAACAATTGCAACTGTTGTGTATTGGCGATTCATGTAAGCATTGGCACCTTCTTGAATGGCGCCGGCGATTGCTTGCATTCTTTCGTTCCCTGCATTGAGTTTCAAAACCCAGAGGCTAACAAATAACCCATAGAGAATGGCGACGAAGGCACATCCAATCGGCACCATGATGTTGTTCAGGTCCACGGTAAAAACTCCCTTTGTATTTACTAACGCTCCGGCTTAAACACAAGCCTTCGCGGCTTCTTGCTAAACACAAGAACTTCAAAATTAAAGATATCGTAGTAGGGAACGTTTTCCCTTATCAAAAGTCAACCTTCTTACAACTCGGCTACCGTGTTAGAATCAAGCCGTTACTAGAAGGTTAAGGTTGCTTCATGTCCAAGCTGAAAGCAGCATTAGCAATTGCAATCACACTGTCGACATCGCTGTCGATTGGACAAAGCGCTCACTGCGAGCCGCTTAAGCTCAATCGCGTTGTTTCTGTTGTGCCGGATGCATCAGGAAAATTTCTAGTCATCAACACAAGCTTGCCAAGGCCTATTTCGGCGCCAATTATTCAGTATTTTCCAGGCCCTGACGGCAATACGATTATGGTGGCAGACTTTTTTGGTCTGACTTTTCCACAACCCTATGGAGTGATCAATCATCCATCGAGTGACCCGTCTATTAAGCAGATAAGGTACGGACAATTTCAGGAAAACCCTCCGACCTTCCGGATTTCTGTAATTACAAATAATCCAAATATTTTGCGCCAACTTACTTTTAAATCGACTCCGGGCACCTTGATAGTCAAGTGGCCGGGTGCATCATTGCCTCGCAGAGACATCGCAGCAGCTCCAGCCATTGGCACAAGCTTCGGACGTGGCACAAGTCTAAGTACGACGATGCCTCAGCCGGCACCGAATTATCAGACGTCACATACATCTATATCGCAAATACCGGCGGCACCTCCTGCTATAAAGCCGGTACAAGTTGCAATCGCGCCGCCAACTACTCGCACCGCAGCTCTGCCACCACTAAAGGCAATTACTCAGTCAAACAAAGTTGCTGCAGTTGAGACACCTAAAGTTCAAGAAACCAAAGCACCGACAAAAGTTGCACAAGCAACTCCGCCTGTGCAGTCATCGAAACCAATTGCTGAAATGCCGAATCCAGTTAAGACTGTTCAACCAACAACAGTTGCATCATTCAATCCTGTATCAAACAGCGCGCGCAAATTGATTTTCACATCGCTGTCTCGCCTAAGAGATTTGGATAGCAACGGCAATTTACAAACGGCACCAGTTGAAGCAATGCTTACAGGCAAAAGCGCTGTCATCAAAGTGCATGCAAATCCATCTTTAGCTTATCGAGCATTTCGCCTGCATGACCCGGAGAGGTACGTAC
>JAKFVJ010000485.1 GCA_021732245.1 Candidatus Obscuribacterales bacterium
ACACACTGGGCCCCGTGAATGATTCCGGACCAGTTTTTCGTTGTATCTCTCCCGGCAAGAAGCTTGACCTGCAAATCGGCTGCATAGCCGATGCGAATGCTTAGCTCCCACAATTTCCTTGCGTTTTCATGCAAGGGATTATTTTCTGTCATTGTGTTTTTCCTCAAAAGAAAGAGGAGAAACGAAGTCGTCTCTCCTCGATGTAAAACTTTTTCCGCCTATTTGACCAGACAGGGAATGACCAAGTCCAGGTCGCCTTTAGCGCCTACAATCGTGAGCTTGATAGTACCTTCGCCGGAATGAAATGCAGTGGCACCACGAGTTAGAACGCCGTTGTCTGCCCGTGATGTCCTCTCGTTAACGCCTTTTCCGGAAAAACTGAAGAGTCCATCGGGCAGTGTGATGCGCTTCACTTTTCGTTCGTCATAATTTAGCTCAAGATCATCCATCCTATTCAGTTCGATCTTTTCGGGAGCATCTTCCTCGGAGAGGTTAATGCTGAGAGTTCGCGATGATCCGCCAGTTGTTGATTCATATTTCATTGGGTTTCCTCCGAAGTTTTAGTTCACGATTTCTTTGTTCGCCAAGCTAAGAATAATGTTGCTCCTGTTGTGTGTTTTGTCATTCTGAGCAGCGCGAAGAATCTGCCGGAACTAATTGAGGCCCGAGTTGATCACCTCGAACATCGACTAGTTGCGGCAGATCCTTCGGTCGCTTCACTCCCTCAGGATGACAAAGTAAAAATTACCCTTTAACGCAAAGAACCGTCGTCAGTCGGTACAGCGGCTCAATTAAGTCCGACTGCGCGTTCATGACGTCCTCGAGGGGTTTGTACGCACCCGGCGTTTCGTCAATCACACCAGCGTCCTTGCGGCATTCCACACCTTGTGTGGCGGCGATGTGATCGTCGACGGTGAATACTTTCTTCGCCTGATTGCGCGACATTTTTCTGCCGGCGCCGTGGCTGCAAGAATTGAAGGATTCTGGATTGCCCTTACCGCGCACAATGAATGAGCCTGTACCCATTGAGCCGGGGATAATACCCAGCTGTCCTTCGGCAGCACTCACTGCACCCTTGCGAGTGACAAGCACATGCTCGCCAAAGTGGTACTCGCGGCTTATGTAGTTGTGGTGACACTGAATGGCGCTGTCGAGGCGCTCGAAAGGCTTCACAGCCTTTTTGACTTCAGCCAGCGTGCGCTCCAGCATGATCTCTCTATTGAAGAGCGCAAACTGTTGCGCCCAAAGCACGGCTTCAACATATTCATTGAAATGCTGCGAACCGTCTTTCAGGTAAGCCAGGTCCTTATCGGGTAGGGTCCCCAACAAGTTACCCATGTCCTTTTGAGCAAGATTGATGAAATAGGTGCCGATTCGGTTGCCGACACCACGGCTACCGCTGTGAAGCATCACCCAGACTGACTGTTCCTCATCAATGCAGACCTCAATGAAGTGGTTGCCTGTGCCCAGTGTGCCTAAGTGATTTACGTGGTTAACCGAGCCTTTGTCGACGTCGGGATGTTTGGTAATGATATTTTTCCAGCCAGGCAAAAGCTGATTTACCCAAACGTCCTCGACTCGATTAGGCAGATTTCCCCAAGCACCTTTGTCACCTTTGCCGCCGTCTTTAGTACGGCCGTGGGGCACCATGCCTTCAATTGCTGAACGCAACCCACCCAAACTCTCCGGCAAATCACTCGCCTTAAGAGATGTCTTTTGGGCAATCATGCCGCAACCCAGGTCGACGCCGACAGCAGCTGGAATCACAGCGCCTTTCGTGGCGATGACGGAGCCGATAGTTGCGCCCATGCCCCAGTGACAGTCAGGCATCACAGCAACATGCTGAAAAATAAACGGCATCGAAGCCACTCTCAACAATTGCTCCTTTGCTTGATCTTCAAGCGACACGCCCTTAATCCATGCTTTGATCTTTGCTTGTTCGCCTTGGAATTCAATGTAATTCATCTCTGTCATAGTAATTATTCTCCTAGGTTTTGTGATGTGGATACACGCGATAATTCAAGAAAATTAGTAAGCCAAGTCGGCTCGGCAGAGCCGAACCGACTTGGACGTTCGTTGCAATGGACGTTTACGGTCCAGTATTGGAATCAGCCAACTGCTCAGTGGCAGCCTCAACAGCTTCTTCCTTTGTTTTGCCGAGGCTAGGCTTGGATACTGGAGTCTTGCCTTGATTAAGGCGTTTTCTCAGATACCGAGCCAAAGGTTTCCCTTTTTCGTTGCCATCGTCGTTTTTCGCACGAACGTTATTACCATCAGCCATGATTATTCCTCCTTATATGCTAGGGGGCTGACCCAGGCAGCAAAGCCTGCCTGGTAAACCGCAGATGTCTTGCGACAGGGCTGCATCGTCAGGTAAACCAGCCTATTTGTCCGTAATTTCAAAGACAAATAGACTGTTTGTCAGACATTTCACCGCTTGTGGCGGCATGCGTCCGACTAAGACTTCTTCGAGCACTGCGAGCTTGAATTTGCTCTGCAATGCTTCACGAAACTGTTGAGCAGTTTTGCTTGTGCCGTTGTCTTTCAGACGAATTTGCACAAAGCATTTCGTTGATGCGCGAACAGTTTCAATAACTTTTTGGCTGCATTTACGCTCTAAAAGCGCGTGTGCTCCACAGCCCAGGGGGCACAACAATTTGCACTTGCCTCCCGGGCAGTTCAGATTTTTCATGATGACCTCACGTGACGATGTGCTACTCCGACTCTTCAAGGAAGAGTGGCGCATTGCTTGGAATGAAGACTAGTTGTGGTGTTTGTTGTCTAGTTAGAGAGATAGAGAATTAGGGATATAGACTTACCGTATTAATAACTAGATGGTATTTCCAAATCAATTTCGCGGAATTTATACGTAATTTCCGCACGCAAGACGACAAGATCGTCTTCGCGAGGCTAGCGCGAGACATAGTGGCCGTCAGTCCGGTATGAGGCGAAAACTCTTAGCGTGACTCGGTCGATAAATTGAAAAATCCCGTTTATCCAAAGTAAAAATGGTGTCTATCTTTAACTTCTCAGCAGCTAGGCAAATTTCACAATCAGCGAAATCCATAGGCAAATCCGCGTATTTTTTCAGCAACTCCTGAGCCCCCAGTAAATCTTGCGAGTCAAACGACACAATTTGACAGCCGAGCAACGAAAGACTATTGAACACGGAATCAACACTATGTTTGCCTTGCGGCAACAACCACAGTGCTTCGGCCAGCACGGAAGCTACTGTGTACACAGCAACGCTGCCGGAAAGCTTTTTCATCGTACGGACGCAAATCTCGTGGCGATTATCATCTTCATTCGCCAGAGCAACAAGCGGCCCCGCATCAAGAATTATCGCGCGCGGCTCTTTCACGGACTCGCCTCCGTAATAATTCCTTGTCCGTCGAGAGATTGCGTATTCCAGTCCGAATCGGCTTCCAGCCACCTGCCATCAACTTGTCGTAGAGCGATCCTGCCGGCTGCTGCATAAGAGAGCGACAATAGGTCTCCAATGCCTCGCGAATAATTCGGGAGCGCTTTTTGCCGGTTTTTAAAACCGCTTTATTGAGAAGCACATTTAGTTCGGCAGTGAGTCTTATCGATGTGTTCATTACAGGTGCCATAGTCGCATTTGTACTACATAATTGTACCACTTTTCAATTCCTCGGTTGATTGCCTTTACTAACTAATACGTTTGAGACACGAAAAAGTTCAAGCCAAGTGATTAATTCGCCAAAGATTAGACGAAGCGCTAGCTGTCAGAGTCTCTAATGTTCCATCAGGCTGCTCTGTAGGGGCGCATTGCATGCGCCCTGTCCGAAGCGTGTTAAAGCCGTGAGATTCTTCGGGCTAGCGCCCTCAGAATGACGGTTCAACAAGCCGAACATTAGACGGAGTGCGAGCTTCGCGATATCTTAACGTGCGCTAATGGTGGGAATTCTACGGGAAATTGAATTGTTATAGATCAAAGAATTTGTAATGGTATCAGTTACATCCAATTCTCATTCTCAATCAAACAAACACCTCAAACGTAGTTTCCATCTCTTTCCTAAGCATTTCATCTGGTAATTACACCCAGGTGAAATTTCACGCGCGCAGAACTTCCCACAGGAGCAAAAAATGTATTTGACACAAGAGAACGTGCAGACCATATTGGACGTCTTCGCAGCATCGCATGGCACAACACCACCCTGGATTCAAATCAGCTGGTCTGAACCACGACAAGAAAATGGACTCCTCAACTGGGAGGTTCACACCGCCGAGGGTCCTCTCAACCAGCGCTTCGTCAATTGGCACAAGCAGCACGAGGACTACTGGAAGCCGAAAGCACACGTGCCTCTGAAACTTGTCAGCGTGCTTTTCGACCCATACGCCGGACGCAACAAGGTGCTCAGCTGGTAGTGATACCAAAGAGGGCCGACCCACACACCACCTACGTACAACCACGTGTCCATGCGGGCTCGCGATATGTTAAGCACCCCTAATTTTCGTAAGCTTACGTAGAC
>JAKFVJ010000239.1 GCA_021732245.1 Candidatus Obscuribacterales bacterium
TTTCATCCGGGTTGAAATCTGCCGGCGCCAAGACAAGTTCCACTTCGGAGGCGTCCTCACCAAATTCTTCGGCAATCTTAATTAGCTCCTTCATCTTGCCGGGATTTTTTGTTGCTAGACAAATTTTCATTCGGATTTTTTGGACTGTGGTCTGTGACGCGTTGGCTTTTGCAGAGGTGTTACGTTTGTGCTAGTCCCTTTGCCATTTTTCTTTCTGTGGTCTTGGCGCTGGACGCGTATTACATCGCTTATTAGTCCAATTGCTCCGCCTATGCGATTGAGTTGTTCGATGTCGGAAACATCAATAATGAGGGTAATTGTTGCTGTCTTGTCTTCACGGTGCGTTTCAACGCGGAGATCTTGCAAGTTGATCTTGTGGTCGGAAACCTTTTTCAGGATATCACCGGCAATTCCTACGCGATCGATACATTCAATAACGAGTGTTGCCGGGTAAGCTTGCTGTCTGTCTGTTGACCAGGCAACGACCATTTGTCGTTCGGCATTTTCCTTGGTCAAGTTAGTGCAATCGCTTCTATGTACGGCTATGCCTGAGCCACGGGTGACAACGCCGATAATTTCTTCACCCGGTACAGGTGAGCAGCACTTAGCTAAGTAATGCATTAGTCCGCCGAGGCTGCCGACGTTTGCCGCTTTGGCTTCCTGGACAGGTGCGCTAAGCGGCAATTTGGATTTTTCTTTTCTTTCCGACTCACGGGTTTTGTTAACGACTTGCGACATGGAAATATCGCCATAGCCAATTGCGGCAATAATGTCATCCACTTCGTTGAGATTTATCTTGCGTCCTATTTCTTTGAAGTTCTCGGACTTAAGAACTTCGTCGAGATTTGACTTGCCAAATTCAGCTTCAAGCATTTGCCTGCCTTGGGCAATATGCTCTTCGCGGTGGTATTTCTTAAACCATTGCCTGATGCGGTTTTTAGCGCCGTGGGTTTTGGCTATGTTCAGCCAGTCCATACGCGGGCGAGCATTTTTACTGGTGATTATTTCTACAATGTCGCCGTTTTTAAGTTCAGTACCCAACGGGATAATTCTGTCGTTGATGCGGGCACCAATGCACTTGTGTCCGATGTCTGTGTGAATGCGATAAGCAAAATCAATTGGCGTTGCTCCGCGCGGCAAGTCGAAGACTTCTCCGCGAGGGGAGAAGACGAATACTTCGTCGGCAAACAAGTCCATTTTGACTGTGTCGAGATATTCTTGGGCATCTTTCAAATCTGCTTGCCACTCGACCAACTGGCGCAACCAGGATAATTTACGATCGAGCTGTGAATCAGCTGTTACAGCTTCTCCTGATTCTTTGTATTTCCAGTGGGCGGCAATACCGTATTCAGCGACTTGGTGCATGCGGCGTGTGCGCATTTGCACTTCGATTGGATGACCATGAGGACCAATAACAGCTGTGTGCAAAGACTGATAGCTGTTTGCCTTAGGCATGGCAATGTAGTCTTTAAACCGTCCAGGTATGGGGCGAAATAGCGCATGCACAAGACCCATTACTTCATAACACTTTTGAGTATCGGGATCGCTTGAAAGTTCGCAGTAATTTTTGTCTTCGTAGCTTTCAATAATGACGCGAATAGCCAATACATCGTAAAGCTCTTCAAAAGCCTTTTCCTGCCGCTTCATCTTTTTCCAGATGCCGAACAGGTGCTTGGGACGGCCGACAATTTCTGATTCAATTCCTTTTGAGGAAAGTTCGTGACGGAATTTTGATACCACTTCTTCAATAAGTGATTCTCTTTCTTCACGACTCTTGGCAACAAGTCTTTCAATCTCGGTGAAATCTTCCGGATAGAGATACTTGAGTCCAAGGTCTTCCAATTCCCATTTCATGCGTCCCAAACCAAATCTATTGGCCAGTGGCGCATAAATTTCCAACGTCTCTTTGGCTATGTCCTTTTGCTTGTTCGGCGCCATATAGTCAAGGGTGCGCATGTTATGCAGGCGATCTATTAGCTTCACCAACACAACGCGCACATCATCGGCAATTGCCATGATTAGCTTGCGGAAGTTTTCCGCCTGACGCTCTTCTTTCGAGCTAAAGCTGAACTTTCCTAGTTTAGTTACGCCTTCAACAATCTGGCGGACATCTTTACCAAAGGCTTTTTCCATTTCGTCACCGGAGACATTGCAGTCCTCCAGTACGTCGTGCAAAAGCCCTGCGCAAATTGTGTCTGCATCCGCGTTGTACTCGGCGAGGATGGTGGCAACTTCGACAGGGTGAATTATGTAAGGATCTTCCGATTTGCGGAATTGACCTTCGTGAGCCTTGGAAGCAAACTCATATGCTTTGCGGACTTTGGCAACTTCCTCTGGTGTTCGACCTTGCGGTTCCAACACTTCGAAGAGTCTTTTGCCTATAGCTTCCACTGACACTGCTTCTTAAGGGTCCTCATCATCTACAGATGGTCCAAAAACCGGCTTGGGAAGTCCTAACGACTGCCGGGCACATAGACCATGTTAATCAAGATTATACATTTGGCAAGACCTGTTTAACAGCAAAACAGCCTGCCTTATTTCGGATTATAAAGCGCCGGACTGCCGGAGATTTTCGGGTTTCGGGTAATCCCCCTGCCAGGCGGTTTCCAGATTCAATACATAGACGGGCATATCAGGAGCTAGTTCCGGCGTAATGCGCACAGCATCCTTTGCTGTAGTTACTGCAAGAATGGCAGTTGAGTCCTTCATCTCGCCAGAAATTGCTTTCATGTCATCAGCGGAAAACCAGTGGTGATCAGGAAAGTCTACTTCTGCAACAACCGTGATACCAAGCCCTTCCAGACTAGTGATAAAACTTTGCGGTCTAGCTATTGCACTAAAGGCTAGTACTGGTTTGTCCTTCAATTCTTCGAGTTTGTGCTCATGCGAGTCATCTATTTTTGCAAGTGACTTATAGACAAAACTACACGTTGCAATCTTGGCTTGCGGCGCGTGATGAGCAATTTGCTCTTTTAGGTTGGTGAGCTTGTCCTCGTCTGCATCGTCGGGAACTTTAGTTATAACAACGTATTTTGCTCTATTTAGTGCATCGAGATTTTCTCTCAATCTTCCTGCCGGAAGCAGCGCATCATTTTCCGGATTGTCATAGTAGTCGATTAAGACTATATCCAGATCACGCGCGAGCGCCCAGTGTTGAAATCCATCATCGAGGAGGATGACATTACAACCGAATTTTTCACAGGCAATTCGTCCGGTTTCCACCCGCTTGCTGCCGACGATAACTACCGATTTCGGTACAGACTTGGCAATTAGATACGGCTCGTCACCAGAGTTTTCGCAAGAGGCGAAATTGCCCTGCCCATCTGAAACAACTACATACGCATCTTGCGACTTTCTTTTATAGCCTCTACTGAGAACAGCAACTTTGTAGCCTGCATCGGTAAAGCGTTTAGCTAAATCAATTACGACAGGAGTCTTTCCCGTGCCGCCGACGGTAATATTGCCGACGCTCACTACAAAAGCCGGCAATTTGACGCGCTTCTGAAGTCCCAATTGATAGGCTAATCCACGGATAGTTATTCCTAAGCCATAAAAAAACGAAATCGGAGCAAGCGCCACTTGCCCGAGCTTTTCCAACGAATCACTGGGATTACCCCAACTCATAAACAACTCCCAATTGCTTCTCCAGTATCGCCAGAGTCTTTTTCACCGCACCTTGCGACTCGGACAAATAACTGTTGCCTGCTTCTCCAATTGCTTTGCGTCTTGCTTCGTCTTTTAGAAGAAGTGCTAGATGGAAGTAGAGCTCTTTGCCGTCATTCACCATGGTCAGAGCATTTTTGTTTAAAAGACCGTTAGCAATGTCTCTGGTTTTGTCGATATGCTTGCCGCAAATTACAGGGACGTTGTAGGCGTAAGGCTCCAAGAGATTATGACCGCCAATTGGAACAAGCGTGCCGCCGACAAAAGCTATTGTAGCTACACAGTAATACTGAGAAAGCAGACCAATAGTATCCAGAATGAAGACATCATTGTCTGACTCAAAGCCTTCGCCACGAGAATAAAGACGTGGATTCAACCCCATGGATTTAACCAGCGAAGTCACCGCTTCAAAACGCTCGGGATGTCTCGGCACCAAGATCAAACGCGTACGAACAAACGACGGGTCCCAACTTCTTTCTGTGATAAGTCGCTTGTACACGCTAAGCAATACCGACTCTTCGCCCTCGTGTGTCGAGCCACCGATAATCACGGCATCACTTGCAGACAAGTTTAACTTCTTAGAGATCTCAGCTTTGGTCTCAGGTGCAACTGCCTTCAGCCCATCAACCTTTAGATTACCTGGGCATGTACCAGGAATTTCCGTGCCGGCAAGAGAGCGATAACGTTCAAGATTTTTCGGCGATTGAGCAGAAATGAAACTAAAGCTACGTATAACCGGACCGAAGAAGAAGCTCAATTTCTTGTACGACTTAAATGATCTCGGTGAAATGCAACCATTGATCACCATGACTGGAATTTTCCGCTTATC